>CAYZAH010000390.1:0-4746 GCA_964475805.1 uncultured Pirellulales bacterium
GGCTCGATCTATGCCTCTTCCGGTGATCAGTACATCCTATATCAGGACTTCCTCATCCACAGTCTCAGCGTCGAAGACTGGACGACTTCAGGAGCCGATCTGGTCTTCTCAGGTGCGCGCACACATCTTTTCTCTTTCAGCGACTTGGATTTGACCTGGAACGGACTATCCCTGGAAGACGGCGCGATACTCGATTTCGGCGCCACCAGCGGTACCTTCTACGCCGATGTTCTGTCGGGCTGGAACGTGAATTCTGAAGGGATCATTGACAACATCTTGGCTCCTTCGGGCTTCGCCCTCTACTACAACCCTGCCCTGAACCCCGGCTTGAGCGGAAGCTACGAGTTCTCCGGAGGCGGCGACCTCCGCCCTGTGCCGCTTCCCGGTTCCGTGGTGCTTGGGCTCCTTGGTTTGGGCACTGCCGGCTGGTGGCAAAGACGCAAAAGGGCGTGACAAGAACATAGGGACAGGAGGGCAGAGGAAGCCATTCATTCAAAGGGTCTCAAAGGGGTCAAGTGTTAATTCTTCCGGTTGGCTTGGCGTACCCGCCTGAGAGTCCAACACCGCCACAGGTCCCGATGTACAATTGGGACTGGCAGCCTGATAAGCGAAAAACGCAGGAAAATTAAAGGTGTCAGTGCCATTCGTGTCAGGTACTTTTTCGGTGGTTTGCGGTTGTCGGTACCTATGGTACAAGTAGCTACGGCATGAACACCTGTTGTACGAGTACCTATGGCATGAATTGGCGATTGGAAGGAGTTTCACTACGCCCGGCCGCTCGTAGGCTTTTTTCGCTCGGCCTCGACGGCCTCTTCAAGTACGTCGCTTACATAGGTGTTGACACTCTCTTTGTGCTCCGCTGCACACAACGTGATCGCGTGATGCAGGTCCGGACTTATCCTCACGAGAAATTTTCCGCTGAACGGCTTTTCCGGTTTTTCACCCCGTTCTTTGCAAAACTCCAAATAATCATCCACTGAATCATGAAAGGCTTGCTCAAGCTCCTTTACGGACTCGCCCTGAAATGTGATCACATCGTTCAGATCGATTACTTCGCCGTGAAAGACCTTGGCTTCGTCGTCAAAATCCACCGTCGCACGATACCCTTTATACTCAAGCATTGCCATACCCCGCATTCTTTAAGAATTTCCTCATCGAACTCACGGCTCCTTTATCCGTCTCGCGTTCGGGGTGAGGGCGATGAAATACCGCTCTTACCCCATTGAGATAGATTCGCACACGTGAGCCACGCCCTTCTGAAATTTCAGCATCCAACGCGATCAAAAGTGACTCAATGTCCGACCAAGCTATATCTGACCGCGGCGGCTTTTCAAATATCCTATTAAGCGTTCTTCTCTGTTTCCTGTTCACGTCTATATGATACTATATCGTAGTATCATTGCAACAAAAAAACCGAGAACTACAGGAATTTTTGGGCTGTGACCGAGGGCTTGGCCCGAAGAACGGAGCGTAAAAAAGCCACCAAGACTGTCTGATCGTCCTCCACCAGGGGAGGATTAGCTAATGACTCCTAACGATTGACAATTGTTTCATGTCCGTCCGCTTCAAGGCATCAAACATGGCCTGTTTTGGGGCGTATACCTTGTTGAAGACGCTCGGAATGCGGAAAAGATCGACGGAGGGACCGGCCTTTAATCCCGCCGGAAGGCGATTTTTGGCTACTGGGGAGCGGCTTTACAGTCGATACTGTAAGTATTACGATAATAGCGGTTTGTGTCGGATGTAGAATTTGGAAAATATGGACAAACAAGGTCCGGGAATCTCGGTGGTGGTGCCCGTATTTGACGAGCAGGACAATCTGCGCCCGCTCTACGAGCAAATCACCGGGACGCTGGACGCCGGGCACAGCTACGAGATCCTGTTCGTCGATGACGGCAGCCGGGACGACAGCTTCGCCGTTCTGGCGGAATTGCAGAAAACCGATCCCAAGGTGCGGGTCATTCGCTTCCGCAAGAATTTCGGTCAGACCGCCGCCCTGAGCGCTGGCTTCGAGCACGCCCGGGGAGAGATTATCGTTGCGATGGACGCCGACCTGCAAAACGACCCGGCCGACGTTCCGAAGATGGTCGCCCGGCTCGATGACGGATTCGACGTCGTGAGCGGCTGGCGAAAGAAGCGGCACGACAGCGTGACGCGCCGCGTGCCCTCCAGGCTCGCCAACGGGCTGATCTCCAGGATGACGGGCGTCAAGCTCCACGACTACGGCTGCACGCTCAAGGCCTATCGCAAGGAAGCCTTGGCGGAGACGAAATTGTACGGCGAGATGCACCGGTTCATTCCCGCTCTGGCAAGCTGGAACGGGGCCAGGGTCACGGAGATGGTCGTCAATCACAGGCCCCGGACCGCCGGCGTCGCCAAGTACGGCCTGGCACGCACCTGGAAAGTCATGCTCGATCTGATCACCGTCAGCTTCCTCGGCTCGTTCTCGACCAAGCCGATCTACGTCTTTGGCGGTCTCGGATTGTTCAGTGCGGCCGCTTCGATCATCCTCGGCCTGACCGTGCTCTATCAGAAATTCGCACGCAACTTTCCGATGAACAGAAATCCCTTGCTGATTCTCACGGCCGTGCTGATGATCGCCACGATTCAGTTCATTCTCATGGGCCTGCTCGCCGAGCTTCTGGTCCGGACCTATCACGAGTCGCAAGACCGCCCAACCTACGTCATTAAAGAAATCCTGGAAACACCCCCGAAGAAGGAACCGTGAAGATGAGCAAATCCGCTCGCAAGCACCGTCCACCGTCCCCGACGGGAAGACATCCGGTGAAAAAACACGTACCGCCGCCCAAGAAGACATCCTACTCGCCCGAACAGCGAGAAAAGGTCAAGCGCATCGTCGGCATCGCGGCCGTCGTGATTCTGGCGGGCATCCCGTTTTCGATAGGGAAGTACTTCGAGTTCAACTCTTTTGATCCGTTTGACAGCGGGGCATACATTCATTCAGCAGCCCGCATACTCGCCGGCGCCGAGATCGGCGTGGACGAAAAGCCCAGCGCCCAGTTGGGCACATTGCTCGTGAATATCTTAGGCGTCCGATTGTTTGGATATAACGAGACGGGCCCTAAACTGATTCAGACCCTCTTTCAGGCGGCGGCGTTGGTGCTGATGTTCATCGCTCTGCGAAGGCTTTACGGGACGCTCCCGGCCGCGGTGGGCGTGATCGTCGCCTCGATGTACCTGTCCTGGGCCTTTATCGCCAAGACGGGCAATGTTAAGGAACAATACATGATCGCCTGTATGGTGATCGGTGTAAGTTGTTTCACGATGTACGAACTCAGCGGCAAATGGTGGCAGGCCCTCGTGGCCGGTGCGGTTCTGAGTTGGGCGCCGTTATTCAAGCAAACGGGCGTCACGGCCATCGGGGCCATCGGATTGTTCGTCATGCTCCAGCCGATCCTGAAGCACCAGACCTGGAAGCAAACGGGCAGAGATATTCTGTTGCTGTTCGGCGGCGCCTTTGCAGGCATACTTCCACTATATATCTGGATGCTCGGTTGGGGTGTAAAGATGGCGCTTCCATATGCGTTCGTCTGGCAGACATTGGCGGGTTTTATACCGTCCGGCGCCGAAGCCGAGCAGGCTAAGGTCGCCTCGAATTATGTCACCCGAAGCCGCGAATTTGTGCCCTTCTCCATCCAATATCGTAAAGTGATGTACCATTATGGAAAAGTCATCATGCCCATCGCGCTGGCCTGTACTGCGATTGTCATAGGCGTCGTTCGATGGATTCTGTCACTACTGGCGAAGAAACAAGCGTCCCGGGCACCCTACGATCGGTTCTTCCTGCTCTTTGCCGTTTGGTGGATTCTGGACATGGCCTTCGTCTGGATCAGCCCGCGATCCTACGTGCAATACTACCTGCCGTTGAACGCTTCGGCCGCAATGCTCGGTGCCTATGGCGTCGCCGTGTACTGGGATGGGGCCAGGCGTGCCGAACAGAAAACCAAATGGCTCATGATGGGAATCGTCGGATTGTTCGTCATGGTCTTTCTGTCATGGCATGTCTTTTTCGATACTGCCAGCCGTTCTTCAGACAGCTACCAGTACATGCTTCGAACTGCGGCTCTGCGCCGCAAAGGCCTCGCCCCAAATCGAGGCGAAGGTACGGGCGAATACATAAGGACACATTCGAAGCCGACTGACAGGATTTACGTGTGGGGTTGGATTCCCGGGATCTACGTCAAGGCCCAGCGATTCAGCGCTGCATCGAGAGCATGCTGTCTGCCCCGCCCCGCCCCGGCGGTCTTGAAGGACATGGTCGACGAGCTTTTGGCCGAATTCAAAGAGAACATGCCGAAGTTCATCGTCGATACGCGTAAGCATCATATCCCGGTCGACCGTCCCCCGTATGAACTCTGGCCCATCGTCCGCTACCAGGGCATGAAACATGAAACGTTTCTGTCGCCGGATGAAAACGCCGTGGCCGCATACGAAAAAAGCTGGGCCGAAATGTTGCGACGAGACTTCGGAGATAAGGAGGCTGAACGATTCGAGGTTCTGGCGCCCTTTAGAAAATTCATCCGCGAGAACTACGAGATCGTAGGTCTGAACCAATATATGGTGACACAGGACGGCCGGTTGTATCACCCGGTGTTCGGTGAAGAGGTCCTGTTCGAACGCAAAGAAAAATAACAAGCACGGCCCGCCGAAATGAGACGAACAAGGCTAAGGGATGAGGACCTCAGAAAACAGCAGGAGCTTTACGACGCGGGCTGGTGTCAGGAA
>CAYZAH010000391.1:0-4742 GCA_964475805.1 uncultured Pirellulales bacterium
TCTCGCCGACACCGCCGATGATCGTTTGTTTCATGTCGCGGGCGGGATCGTACCATGAGGCGGTCTTCCCGTCGTAGGCCACGACGTCGGGGTGCCCGTCGCCGTTGACGTCGCCGGCGAGAATGTCGTGTCCCTCGCCAAGGTAGCTGCGGACCGGCCACGGCGTATCGGGATTGGCGGCGAGGTTGCCCGGATTCTTGAACCACACAAGTGAATACACAGCGTCCACCAATCCGTCCAGGTCGCAATCGACTTGCGTCGCTCCGAGCTGTTCCCTTTTCGTATCGAGGGCTCCCATCACGTGTCGGACCCACGTCGCGTCATCGATTCTCTGGAACCAGTAGGCCGTCTTCGTATCGCGGCGTGAGAGGCTGAAATCCAGGTCGCCGTCCCCGTCGAAGTCCGCCAGTGGAGTCCCTCCCGTCCCCCACGCCGGACCGGGCAGCCGCTCGGCGATAGTAAAATGCGTCCAGTCCCCCGCCTGGATTTTTCCACTGGCAAGACCAGCAACACAACACACCACACTGACCATCACCGCAATCGCGCCGACATGCGCACGGCAGGTCATCTTCTTACTCCAGAGGATACTCAGCATCGTAAAATCCTTCCCTCTAATCTGTCCATCCCAACTGACCCGGTTACGATCCGGCTTCAGATGGATCCCATATTAAGCCAAAGACAACAATCCTTCAATAGCCATTGTCATTCTGAGTCATGTTATTGCACGCGACACGGACAACAGAATGGCAAACGCATTTTTGTCTCTAAAACGAAAAGGATTGTTTGACAGATACGTGCTTCTTCTGTAACTCCAGTCTCTTATATATGAATAGGACAAAGAGTAGCCGGGATCAAACAACGTCAGGCCAATCACCTCGGCTCGGAAATTTTCTCTTTTTTGTGATCTCACTTTTTGTTCTCTGGACTCTGCGAGCCACGGTTTTGTTTTTCATCGACGAGAGAATTCATTCCGATTTGTTGCGTTTGATCTATTCCCTCGCCGTCAAAATCGCACTATGGGTCGTGCCGGTCGTCGGCTATCTGTACATCGTTGACAAACAGGATCCATTTCGCTACCTCAAGCTGACCACGAGAATCAACAGGAAGGGATTGGTTTATGCCGCTATCGCGAGCGCGATCTACTTCCTGGCAACCTTGGTATTTGAATCGCTTGTTTCCGGCAAACATCTGGCCTCACCATCCGGCTTAGGACTATCAGAGTGGTTGGAGCCGCTCCTATTCTTATCGTTGTCTCCGATGTCAGAGGAGATTCTTTTCAGAGGATTCATTCTGAGCAAATTGAGAGAGAGAATGAGCTTCTGGACGGCCAATGCTGTGACCACGGGATTTTTTGTCCTGGTCCACTGGCCAAACTGGCTATGGAGGAATGGCTTCCAAAGTTGGATGATATATACCGCCGGATCGATATTGATCCTGTCGCTTCTTTTAGGGTGGTTGGTGAAGAAAACTCAATCTCTATGGCCAAGCATAATAGTACACGTCATTAACAACTTCCTGGCTCGCTTGCTCGGCGTCTGACGATCACATCCAATCCTGAGACCGATCAAAAAGAACAGCATATTGAGCCGCACTTTACAGCTCACCAAATACTATTCACCAACGACTATTCATTAATTTTCCTGTGTGTGAATTTCTTGGCGTTGGGGCCGGAATAGTCGGCGACGATTTGGCCGGAGCCTAAGAGCTTCCATTTGTAGATGAGCAGACCTTCGAGGCCGACGGGTCCGCGAGCGTGGATCTTGTTCGTGCTGATGCCGACCTCGGCGCCGAGGCCGTAGCGGAAACCGTCGGAGAAACGCGTGCTGCAATTCCAAAAAACGTTTGCCGAGTCGACCAGGGCCATGAACTCTTCGGCTTTTTCTTTATCCGAGGTAACAATCGCGTCAGTATGTCCCGATCCATAGCGGTTGATGTGTTCGATTGCCTCGTCCAGACCATCGACGATTTTGATCGAGAGCACCATGTCCAGATACTCGGTTGACCAATCCTCTTCGGTCGCGGGCTTGACGTCGATGATCTCGGCGGTCCGCTCACAGCCGCGTCGCTCGACGCCATTCTCGTCCAGAATGGGTTTGACCTTCGGCAAGAAACGCTTCGCGATCCCGTTATCGACGAGCAGCGTCTCGGCGGCGTTACAGACCGCGACGTACTGACACTTGGAATCGACCGCGATCTTCACAGCCATATCCACGTCGGCCGCGCCGTCCACGTAAACGTGGCATATCCCGTCGGCGTGCCCGAGAACGGGGATGTTCGTATTGTTCATGATGTAGCGGACGAACTCATTGGAGCCGCGAGGGATGACCAGGTCGATGTACTCGTCCAGCGCCAGCATCTCGGCAACGTCCTGGCGGGTCTGGAGCAGTTGAATCCATCCTTCGGGCAATCCGGCTTTTTCCGTGGCCTCGCGGATAACCTCCGTCAGGATTGCGTTTGTTCGCGCCGCTTCGCTGCCTCCTTTCAACAGGACGGCGTTGCCGCTCTTGAGACAGAGAGTCGAGATTTGGACGAGGGCGTCCGGCCGAGACTCGAAAACGACACCGATCACCCCGATGGGGCAACTGACCCTGTACAAATCAAGGCCCGCATCAAGCTCAGTGGCGGAGAGCGTCTTGCCCACGGGGTCGTCGAGCTTTATGAGGCTCTCGATCCCGTCGACGGTCTGCTCTATCTTGGCCTGGTCGAACTTCAGCCTTTTCAGAAGAGGCGAGGCAAGCTGATCCTTCTCGGCGGCGGCCAGGTCCTCCTTATTGGCCGCGACGATCTCATCGCTGCGCCGCCGGAGAGCCATACCTATGTCGGCCAGGGCGCCATTCTTTGCATCAGTTTCTACCGCCGCCAGCCGGATCGAGGCCGACTTGGCAGCCGAGGCTATTTCAGTTATTTTCATCTTAGCCACCCAATAGTTGTTGACGATGTACAGGTTCCATAGTAAATAGTCAACAGGCCCTCGTCAATGACGATCGCGGGTGTAGCATAGTGGCTAATGCATCGGCCTTCCAAGCCGACTACGTGGGTTCGATTCCCATCACCCGCTTTTTTCTTTCATCGACCCGCCGTACCCAATCTCGCCGTCAATAGCCATTCAGCCTTTCGCTCTTGGCGTCTCCGCACGCGACTACGAATCGTCGTCGTCGTCCGATTCTCCGAAGTCCGGCGGGACAGAGTCGTCTTCCTCCCGTGCCGTCATCAGACCTTTTTCGATGAGGGTGGCGCAACGGACGCAATATCTGGCCCAAGGGATAGCGTAGAGCCGCGGCTTCGGAATCGGCTCATCATCGCCTTCACAGACCCCATACGTGCCATTCTCTATGCGGTCGAGTGCTTCATCGATCTCGGCCAGAATCTTTCTCTCGCTGCTCATCAGCCCGATGGTATTCTCGATCTCATAGCTGTCCGATCCCATGTCGGCCATGTGGATGGGCAGATTTGAAAGGTCGCTTCGTTCCCTTCGCAGGGTTTCGCTTTCCATACTGGTTACGTTGCCGAGTATCTCGCTCCGCTTGTCCAACAGCATGGTTTTGAGCTTCTTGATCTCCGCCGAGGAGAGCTTGGCCTTGTTTTCTTTCTTTTTTCCCATATCGATCCCATAGCTCCGGAGCAGCCGCCTTTTGACGGACTGTCATGATCTTGCCGAATATGAGGCTGACTACTTAGCCAAAACCAGCCAAATGGTCAACAAAAAAATTTGACTTCTGCGAAGAAGACATTATGTTATGGGGCTCAGTTGAATCTGCTAAGAGACAAGAAATAAAGAAAAAGGAGCAGCAGATGGATGGCCTTGTTCCCAGCAGAGTGTTTTTGACCAAGGGTGTCGGCCAGCATAGATACCAGCTCAAGTCTTTCGAGGAAGCGCTGCGAAAGGCGGGCGTCGCCCAACAGAACTTAGTGCAGGTCTCGTCGATTTTGCCGCCGAAATGCAAGATCATCGGTCGAGAAAACGGCCTCCAGATGCTCTCGCCCGGCCAGATATCCTATTGCGTCATGGCCAGGGCCGATACGAATGAGCACGGCAGACTCGTGGCCTCATCGGTCGGCGTGGCTGTACCCAGAGACAAGAGCAACTGGGGCTATTTGAGCGAGGTGCACGGGCACGGCATGAATCGTCAGCAGGCCGGCGATATGGCCGAAGACTTGGCCGCCGGGATGCTGGGAACGACGTTGGGGATGGAGATCGATCCGGACAAGGCCTGGTCTGAGAAGGAACAGGCCTATAAATCCAGCGGCCTGTTCATCCGAACGACCAATATCACCCAAACCGCCAAAGGCCAGGAGGGCCTGTGGACCACGACGGTGGCGATCGCCATGTTCCTCTTCGACTGAGCATCTGATCGGATTTGGGCGGCCATGAAGGAAGCAATCAATTTCGGTTACCTGCCTGCGGAATACTCCGATCCGGAAACCGCCGGGATTGTGATCGTCCCCGTCGCCTACGATGGAACGAGCACCTGGATGAAGGGCGCCGACAAGGGCCCGACGGCCATCATCGAAGCCTCCGCCAATATGGAGCTGTACGACATTGAGACGGACTCGGAGGTCTATAAGAGAGGGATATTTACCGAAGACGCTATCGGCGGCGAGATTTCCACCAAGGAGATGATCGAGGCCGTCAGGCAAACGGTTCGCGACTATCTCGAAAGAGACCAGTTCACGGTCGTCATCGGCGGCGAGCATTCCGTCAGCCTCGGCTCCGTCAAGGCCCACGCCGAGCGTTTCACCAA
>CAYZAH010000392.1:0-4741 GCA_964475805.1 uncultured Pirellulales bacterium
AGTCGTGGGCCATCCCGTTCCCTGCATCATGGGTGGTGACACGCTGCCGATTCTCGATTACATCCT
Organism: uncultured Pirellulales bacterium; assembly: GCA_964475805.1. GTDB lineage: Bacteria > Planctomycetota > Phycisphaerae > Sedimentisphaerales > Anaerobacaceae > JAFGTG01. The sequence continues at coordinate 67 of CAYZAH010000392.1, forward strand.
CGATACAGGAACGGGCTACGTTTGCTGCCCGGCCAAGACGGACCAGTCGAAGTTCATGAGTAAAATGCGAGCGCATCCCGACGTGATGGTGCGCATCAACATGGACCCACGCGGGATCACGGCAAAAAACTTCGACGAGGTCCAAAAGGAGGTTGACAGGGTTCTGGCGCTGGCGGACAATAGAGAAAAGGTCTGCATCGGCACCGGCTGCCTGCCGTTCGAGGCGGACCCCGACGTGGTTTTGATGACAAAAGAATACGTCTTATCCAAAAGCACCCGATAGGACACTGAAACAGGAGAGCAAGCTATGGCGCGCAATCAAAGCCGGCAAGGAGCTTCCCGTACATCCGGCAAGGCCGAGCAGGTCATGCACATGAACCCCCGCATCGAGAAAGATCGTCAGCTCATACTGGATGCGGAAAAGAAAGGCGGAGGAGCGCTTTTCAAGGTTTACCTGAAGCTGTCAGGTCCCGGCTGGCTCCAGAGCGGCATCACCTTAGGCGGCGGCTCGCTCTCTTCGAGTCTCTACCTGGGTGTGTTGGTGGGCTTCAGCTTCATGTGGCTCCAACCGCTGGCCATGATCTTAGGCATCATCATGCTCAGCGCTATCGCCTACGTGACACTCTCGACGGGCAAGCGCCCCTTGCGCGGGATCAACGAGCACGTCAGTCCGATCCTCGGCTGGGGCTGGTTGCTCGCTTCCATGATGGCGAACTTGGTCTGGTCGCTGCCTCAGTTCGCCCTCGGAACAGCCGCACTGAGACAGAACCTCCTGCCCGGAGTGATCGGGCCCGAGGTTATGGGAGAGATACCCGGGAAGATGATCGCGGGCATTATCTTTCTCGCGCTGGGCTTGACGTTTACGATGACCTACGGCGCCGGCGGCAAGGGGGTCAAGGTATTTGAGATTCTGATTAAGACCATCGTCAGTATCATCGTGCTGAGCTTCATCGGGGTCGTCGTCAAGCTCAGCCTCGAAGGAAAGATTCTATGGGGTGACATCCTCAGCGGCATGGTCCCCGATTTGAGCCTGTTCGTCAAACCGACGGATAAGATCATGCCCCACATCCAGCAGGTGAGCGAGCAGTTCAGATCGTTCTGGACGAATATGATCGTGGGTCAGCAGCGCGACGTCATGATTAGCGCCGCGGCCACCGCCGTCGGCATCAACATGACGTTCCTCCTGCCCTATTCAATGCTCCGCAAGGGCTGGGATAAATACTTCCGTGGCCTGGCGATCTTCGACCTCTCCACCGGCTTGTTCATTCCGTTTATCCTTGCCACGGGCTGCGTGGTCATCGCGTCGAGCAGTCAATTTCACGCTGTTCCGGCGCAGGGTCTCGTCGCGGACACGCCCGGCGGAACGATCACCAAGGAGCCGGCGGCCAATCTTGTGGGCCCTTATAAGGGGCTCCTCGCCGACAGGCTTAAATACCAAATCGGGCAAAAGGCTTTCGATGAGCTCACGCCTGAAGAGGTGCAAACGAAGGCCGAGGCCTTGCCCTGGGCTGACAAGAGGATGGCGGCCATGTTGGTCAAACGTGACGCCTTTAATCTGGCCAATACGCTGGCGCCGCTAACCGGACCGGTTGTGGCTCAATATCTCTTCGGCCTCGGCGTGATCGGAATGGCATTGAGCGCCGCGACCATGCTGATGACGATCAACGGGCTTTGTTTCTGCGAGCTGTTGGGCAGGCCGCCGAAGGGCTGGACGCAGAAGATCGGAAGCCTGATGGTTTCGGTCGGGGCGTTGGGACCGTTTTTCTGGAAGGATGCCGCTCCGTACCTGGCTGTGCCGACGTCCGTTTTTGCGATGGTTCTACTGCCCATCGCCTATTTCGCCTTCTTCCTGCTGATGAACCAGAAGACCTTCCTGGGCAACAACATGCCGCAGGGAGGAAAACGCATTCTCTGGAACGTCCTGATGGCTCTGGCTTCCGGTGCGGCGGCGTTCGGCAGCGTGTGGAGCTTGTGGTCGAAGCTGCGCTGGCTTGGTATCATTTTGCTCGTCGGTTTCATCGTGCTGTGCGTCGTTGTCCACTTTGCTCGTAAGAGACCTCAAACGGCATGACGGACGAACAGTGGTCCAAGTTACTGGCCGTGATTTCCGGCGAAGTGGTTGATCCGTTGCCGGTGGGGTTTATCATCGACAGCCCGTGGCTTCCCGGCTGGGCAGGGATCTCCGTACTCGACTATTACTCCAGCGAATCGATGTGGTTCGAGGCCAACCTCAAGGCTATCGAGCGATTTCCGAACGTGCTGTTTTTGCCGGGCTTCTGGTCCGAATTCGGGATGTGCACCGAGCCGTCGGCGTTCGGCGCCAAGTGCTCCTGGCAGGAAAACGAGCTACCTTACGCCGACAAGATCATCACCGATATTCAGGCCGTGTCTTCGCTGGTCAAGCCGGACCCGAAGAAGGATGGCTTGTTGCCCTTTGTGCTCAATCGCCTCAAGCATTACAGGGATGCAATCGAGCAGAAGGGACATAGCATCAAATTCGCCGTCTCGCGCGGGCCGCTCAATATCGCTTCATTCCTGATGGGCACGACGGAATTCCTCATGGCGATCCGGACCGATCCCGACCAAACTCGCGCTTTACTCGAAACGATCACGGATTTCATCGTCGAGTGGGTTGAGCTTCAGGCACAGACGTTCCCATCCATCGACGGTGTATTCATTCTCGACGACATCGTGGGCTTTCTCGGCGAGCAGGATTTCAAGGATGCGGCGTTGCCCTATCTCAAACGGATCTTTCAATCGCTCGACGTTGCCGTGAAGTTCTTCCACAACGATTCGATGGGACTGGTGTGCGCGCCATATCTTGCTGAAGTGGGAGTGAATCTCTTCAACTTTAGCTTCCAGCACACGCTGGCCGAGATGAAGGAGCTGACTGGAGGCAAGGTCACGCTGCTTGGGAATATTCCCACGCGGGACGTGCTGGCGGCCGGTACACCCGATGAGGTGCGAGACAGCGTCAAAGCGGCATTGGATTCCATTCAGGACAAGCGTCGGCTCATTCTCTCATGCGGGGGCGGTATGCCACCTGATGTGCCGACCGCGAATATCGAAGCCTTTCTGTCCGCAGCCGGGTATTCCGGATGAAAACAAGAAAGGACGATGGTGGACTCGTCCATCGTCCCTTGCGTATCGTTTATCGTTTCACCACCGCTCGACGGCCTTTGAAGGCAGGCTTCGGCACACGTCCTTTATGATCGCCTGCATCCTGTCAGCCTCCTCAGGAGACAGAGGTAGGCCGGAGGATGCCCCGGCTGGAGGGCCGCTGAGTAGATCGTCGCTCTCGGTGCTTCCACTACCCATACCGAAGAGACCGGACCCACCTGTAGCGCCGTGACCCGAGCTATGAGCGATCCACAGGATACTGCCGTCCTCGACGTCGATCATCGTAGCAGTGATAGAGATGACTTCGCCGAAGTGGGGTATGTTGATCGTCAGAACCGCCGGCGCTTTCAGGGCCTCGCCGATCTCGACGGCTTCTTCGGGATTACCCAAATCCGTGTATTCAGGCTCGTTCGCTTCGGCAGCCCGACGGGCCAATAATCTTCGCACCTGAGGCCGGCCTATTGGGGAGTAGCCGTGACTCAGCAGCTCGATGGCGAAGAACTCGGCTATCTGGTCCCTGGCCGTCTCACTTTTGATCGTCCCTTCGACGGAGACAATCGCCACCTTCTCGATCCCGCTGAAGTCGTAACCGACCTTGGCGGAGCTGTCCTCCATCCGTGAGGCGCAACCGCTCATCAGCAGAACACCCGTTAATACTATGTACGCAGTGGACTTCATAGTCTATATCTCCCAGAAGACAAATTATACACTATACCTATTCGGCCTATTTTAACATAGAGGATAACAAAATGTCAAAATATCCTCTGATGAACCCTCTCAGGCGCTTGCATGACCCGGCTGGTCACCGCTGGCAGCGCCGTGGGCACAATCGGGGCTTTCGGGCCGGTTCGGCCATTGCAATTTGTCAAACAGAAATTCGCTTGCCTGTCGTATCATCACGGCCGGCATACACGGGGATACTTCAATCGAGCCTATGATATCGTTGTCGTACTGATTCAGGCTTTCCAGCAGATAATCCCAATCTTCGCGGGGTCTGCCTCCGCCGCACCAGAATCGACATAAGCCCTGGTAGGCCGAGCCGTCGCCGGGAAAGCCGAAGCTACCCGCCGACATCCTCGTTCGGGGCGGCACAATGTTTCGAGGCGGACCGTAGGTATCGCTAAGGTGCAAGTGGGCTATTCTCGGTCCAAGCTCGTCCACGTACTCCCTGAACGAACATTCGCTATCGGAACGGCCTCCACTGGTATCAAGACAATATCGGACGGACTCGAACCTCTTGCTCACCTCTCTGAGCGTCGCCAGACGGCCCATCTCAAGACACAAAGTAACGTCCTGTTCCTCGGCCAGTTTGACGATCTCGGTGGCGAAGGCGGCACCGTTTAGTTCCGGCTCGTCCGGGATTCCCATGGTTTGCAGGTCCGTGACGATATTAGCCCCCAGCCGCTTGGCGCATTCGATTTGCTCGCTCCATTGGGCGATCGTAGGACTGTCGTAGCGCGAACGCATTGTGACCAGCATGCCTTCCGTCGCCGCCTCGATCCGGGGCCAGTTTCGCCGCTCGTAGCGGCACTCGTGCTGGCCCTTAAGGGTCGGC
>CAYZAH010000393.1:0-4739 GCA_964475805.1 uncultured Pirellulales bacterium
TGGGAGACTCCGTAGTTGAAGCCCAACTGTGATTCCGCCGAGGGGTAGATGAAAAAAACTTTCATGGCATTTAGGATTTTCGTTAGGCGTATTTACTGTTCGACGGGGCCATGCGGAGTCCGTTGGGGTCGTTTGCCGGCACGGTCCCGTGTCTCGATCTCGACGATCTTCCCTGTTCGTTTGGATGCGGAAGCTACGGCGGCGCGTTCTTCCATGATTCTCTGAAGGACCGCTTCCGTGTCGACGTGCACCGGGTCAGCAAGCGTGTTGACGTGCACAATCGCACATCGCGTATCTCCGCACGCACTCCACCGGCGCACAAAGTGCATATTGTTACTGCCGGCGAAGATGGTCAGGGTGGGCACTTTAGCCGCAGCGGCGATATGCTGGCACGCCGAATCGTAGCCTATGAACTGGTCGGACTCGGTGATGAGGGCCGCCACCTCGCCTATCGCGCAGTCCATGCCGATGACGCCGTGCGATATTCGGGGTAGGTCCGAATCCTGAAAGCCCATGCTCGACGCACACAAACCCCAGCCCCGCACGGCCTCAAGCAGGGCGGCGGTGCGTGACAACTCTTCTGTGCCAAAGCCTCTATCCAGGAGCACGACGGTATCGGGGGACTCGAGTATCGCCGCTAAGAGCTTCGCCTCAAACTCATTGCTCAACCTTTTTCGCGGATTCGTCCCGACTCCGAAATTCACGGCGACGACCTGACGGCAGCCGGCGGCCCGAAGCGCATCGGTAATGGCATGTGCCCTGAGACGCGCGGCCACACGCGGCCAGATCGCGGGATAGCTGAAACCGGAGGTCCCAAAAACATCGGTCATCCAACGATTTGCCAATTCGGCCATGCAGAGATTCCCGGGCGACGAATCACTCTTGCGGCTGTTGAAGAACAGGTAGTTGTCGCCGTGTGTGAAGGGCAGGACACCAAGTTGTGAGACGCGGGAGTCGGGGTCGATCAGCAAGACGTCCCGCTCGGCCTGCGGCGGCATTTCCCGTTCGAGAATGTCCAGCGCACCGTGCCAGCTTGAGAATCGCTCGAAGAGTTCGCCGGAACGTGCATAACCCAGACGACAGATTCGGATGCCGGGGTGACCTCCAAAGATACCTTCCAACTTGGCATCGCCGATGACCACGATTTCAGCGTCCGGGAAGATCTTCATCAGTCTTAGTATCATGACGCTGAGAATGGCGACGTCGGCGCCGATTGTCACACGGGAGAGCAGAATCACTTTGGCCGGAGGTTTGCTGGTATCGTAAACGTACTTCCGACTGTGCACCACACTGGCACGACGGAAAAGCTCGTCGTATGTGGTCACCCCGAAATCGGTCAGCCGCTCATCCAGCAACGCCCCTTCGGGCAGCTTTCGGCAGTACGAAATTACCTGAGACATGACCCGGCTGTAAATCTCAACGGGCATCTCTTCGTAATCATCGCACAACTCTTCGACAATGATTCCGAAAAGTGCCGAGGATGCTCGGTTGTTGAGGTCTGCGTCGGTAAACGACGTCGCCATCTCGCACAATAGCTCGACGTACTCCGCCCCATAGAGACCGTTCTGGTAGTACCGGTCGATGAACGCGTGCGCCACCTGCCGCGCCATCTTTGACAACTCATCCGGCGACACGGACGAGTTCTTCAAAGCACGCCATCTTGTGCGATAAACAGATGGTTCCATATTAGCAGTATTCCTTCAGCAGTTTTGCCGTGGCCGCAAAGACCTCCTCGGGCGTTATCTGCTTCATGCACTCGTGCTCCCTCGGACACACTTTCTTGTGGCAGGGCGAACAATCGAGGTCTTTTCTAATCACGACGGTCCTGTCCAGATTGGAAGCGGTATAGCGAGGGTCGGTCGATCCCATAATCACAACGACTGGAACGTCGAACGCCACCGCATAGTGGCGAGGACCCGTGTCATTGGTAACCAGCAGGTTGCACCGCTGGACCAGCGGTTTGAGCATTTCGAGGTCAACGTTGTCGCTACTGGTGTCGATGATCGTCGCCCCGCTCTGAGTCACGACAGCCTGGGCGATAGCCTCTTCTCCCGGCCCGGAAAAGAGCATGATTTTTGCCTTTAATTCCGTTTGGCACCGTTCGGCCAGTTTGGCAAAATACTCAGCCGGCCAGCACTTGGACGAGCCAAAACTCGCCCCCGGATTCAAACCGATGACGAGGTCCTGGGCCTGAACGCCGTACTTGCGAAGCATCGCCTGCCCGCGTTCAAGGAGCTTCTCGCCGATAAAGAGCCTCGGCTTCACGTTCTGGGGCACCTTCAAGCCCAGCCAGCGACAGATTTCCAGGTAATACTGGGGCATGGGAACCGGGACAACCTGGTGATTCTCTCGCACAGGTTCGGGCCCGCCATTCAAGAGGGCTCCTCTAAGCTCTTGGCGATAGCCGAATATTCTCTTCACACCACCCAGCCGCATTGTCAGAGCCGAGCGGAGAGAATTAGGCAACAGGACGCCCACGTCCGCCTTGCGCCGGCGCACTTGCCTGACCGTATCCACGAAGCCACCCAGTGACTTCTTCTGTCCATCGATGAAGCCATCAAACCACGGACCGTCTTTGACGATACCCTGAGCGTCCTTTTTCAGGAGGCCGACCATTCTTGCGTCCGGAAGGTTCTCGTGAAAACAGTCAAACAAAGGGGTTGCCATGACGATGTCCCCCACCCAACTGGGGCAGTAAATCACAATGGTATCAATATGTTCCGGAAGGCGGTTCATCTTCTTCCATGCATCACGTAGAAGGTCAACGCCATGAGCTGGAAGACGGCGGCAAATCCAAGCGCAGTAAGGACTGAACCATCTTGTCTGGCTGGACTCATAAGGAACCAGATCGTTACGACCAGGCAAAACAAGACAATCACCTGGACCATCCCAGCCATTAATCTCATCACGGAGAACTCGCTGAACATATCGTCTCGCTGCATACTTTTGAGTTGAGCCAGAATGCCGTTGAGCAGAGCTTCCGTTTTGTCCGAGGAGGCCGGTTGCGACTCCTGAATCTCCGGCTGCACGTTCTGAACGTCCGCCTGCATTTCCCGGGCTTTTGGCCGTGGTTCCTGAACCTCCGGTTGCGACGGTGGATCTTCCGGCTGGGGTGACGGTTCGTCGGGCTGAGGGTTCGGCTCGACCACGTCTTTGACTGGCTCGGTCGGCTCCTCGATTGTACCCGCCTGTTTCTGGCTCCGATCGCCGCCAGGCGAGCGCAGATATTTCTTGATGATATTGACCGCTTCTTTGATGTTTATGGCTTTGTAGTCGGCGTTGGTCCCTTCGAGTGACATGGCTGTACTGGACGGTTTCTGCTGAGAGGGTTTGTCGATCAAGATCGTTTTGCAGCCGGCCTGCCGTCCCGCCTCGACGTCGCGGCGACTGTCACCGATACACCAGGACTCACTCAGGTCCAAGTCCATCTCGGCGGCCGCCTTCTCAAACATACCTGGCGCGGGTTTCCGATATTCGCTCTCCTTACTGTATTCGGGCACGACACCGTCCGGATGGTACGGGCAGTAGTAGATCCGGTCCAGGAAGGCGTTCTGCTCGGCCAGCAGCTCTTTCATGCGATCGTGGATCTTTTCGAGCAGCTCTTCCGTGATGATGCCGCGCGCCACGCCCGATTGGTTGGTCACGACGATGAGCTTGAACCCGAGAGCCTTGAGCTCAATGAGAGCTTCCGCCACTCCGTCCAGCAGCTTTACCTGGTCCGGGTGATTGATGTAGCCGGGGTCGTGGATCAACGTCTTGTCACGGTCTAAGAATATCGCTTTGTCTGCCATATCTTCTGAAATCCGTTTCCTATTCAATCGTTCATGAAGTTGACGTCCACCAGGTCACAAATAATGTGATAGGCAAGCTGGTGGATTTCCTGGCTCCGAGCCGTGGATTCATCTTCTGCGCAAAGACAAATGTCCGCTATTTGCTCTAATTCGCTGTCGGGTCGGCCCGTGAAGGCAATAACGCGTGCGCCTTTGTCCCTGGCGACCTTCGCAGCGGCTACCACGTTGGCCGATGTGCCGCTGGTCGAAAACGCCCAAAGGACGTCACCCTCTCTAACCAGTGCCTCAGCCTGCCGAGCGAATACTCTGTCATAAGCATAATCATTGGCGATGCACGTCAGCACGGACGTATCGGTCGAAAAGGCGACCGCCGGCAAAGACTTACGCTGACGGTGGAATCGGCCCACGAACTCCCCGGCGATATGCTGGGCGTCCGCCGCCGAGCCTCCGTTGCCGCACAGATAAACAGTGCCGCCTCGCCGAAAGACATCGATCACCATCTGTGCGATGGTGGCGACAGTCTCCAGGCTGCGTGACTCGAACTCAGCCACCATCCGCTTGTGCGTTTCGACGGCGTCAGCAACTTGCATTTTTATCTGGTCGTTCATAGAGATTTTGCTTTTGACTTCATTTTCTCGATCGTGAGGGTCGAGCTTCTGCCTTCAACCAGCGGCGCGAGAACGACTTTGCCGCCGTAGGACTCGACAAACTCTCGCCCGACGACGCCCTTGTCCGCCCAGTCCTCGCCCTTGATCAGGACGTCCGGCCGAACCTTTTCGATCAGACTCAGCGGGTCCGGCTCGTCGAAGAACGTGACGTAGTCGATCATTTCCATCGCCGCCAGGAGGGCTGCACGGTCCTTTTGGTTGTTGATCGGGCGCGAAGGCCCTTTAATCATCTTGACCGAACGGTCGCTGTTCAGGCCCAGCACCACCACGTCGCCGTGTC
>CAYZAH010000394.1:0-4738 GCA_964475805.1 uncultured Pirellulales bacterium
CTCAGCCATACCTCCCTGATGAAGTATGTGAACAACGTCACTTTCCTGTTCCATGAGGAGCTGACTGAAAAGCCGCCCGATGCGATCTTCCACTACCTGCTCAACCTTGCTCACGTCTCGGAGAACACACAACTGTTCGCAGGGGCCTACCTCGTGGGGCATGGGGCCATAAAGATAGCCGTCGTGGCGGGCCTTTATTTCAAGAAGCTCTGGGTCTATCCGGTAGCGGAGGTGGTGCTGGGTTTGTTTATTCTGTATCAGTCTTACCGGTTCGCTCATACGCATTCCATCCTCCTGCTTCTTTTGAGCATTGTGGATGCGGCGGTCATCCTGCTCATCTACAAAGAGCGCAAGAGGCTGAAGGGGCTGGAGCCGAGGCCGGAATGAGTGACGATTTACGACGTGAGCCACTGGTCGATGATGTCGTCGGCGGCTCCGGGCAGTACACCGAGAATCCACGCCAAGTCGATCACCGTTGGACGTTTGCGAATCTCGTGCATGTGCAGGATGGCGGCGTGCAGCCGCTCGCGGGAGCATCCGATATCCGCGAAGGTGTGGGCGGCCCCGGCTGTTCTGAGACAATTCTTGATCTGACCGGGCGAGCGGACCTGGCTCCGGGCGGCGGTGAGAAAGACCTGCCAGCCCTCGCCGTCGGTCAACTTCTCGCACAGGATTTGCAGCACGGGTTTCTTCTGCTCATATTGCTCACGAATGCTTTCGGCCAGAGGTCCCCAGAAGGCACTGTCAATCGTGGCGAGGGCGTCTCGCCCTTGGCGCACGGGCGAAAGGCTCGCGAGACGCGCAGGATTGTCGATTTGGAAAATACGTTCGTAAATAGCCGAGGAGAACAGAGTTCCCAAGCCGACCTGCCGGCCGTGAAGGTCGTGAGCAATGCCGTCGACGCTGGACATCATATCGAGGGTGTGGCTGAGCAGGTGCTCGCCGCCGGACGCGGGTGCGGAGGTGCCCACCAAGGTCATGGCAATGCCCGAATACAGCAGGGCGCTGAACAGGGCTTCAATCGCGGCGGGCTTGCGGTCTCGGATATCTTCCGGGTGGTCGAAATAATACGGTTCGAGAGTGTTAATCATTTCGCTGCAATACCGGCAGAAATATTCGCCACAGAAAACGTGATTCAGTATCCAGTCGGCGGTGGAGACGGGCTTGGCGATAGTGTCGCCGAGGCCCGAGGCCGTCAGCTCGAAAGGGGCCCCGACAATTACCGAAGGAATTGCGAACACCGCCAGGGGCGCCCGGGCGCGGATGAGGCTCTTGACGCCTTTCAGGGTAGGGGCTACGTTAGCGGCGGTATATCCGTTCATCGTCGCGGCCGTGGCTATTACCGCGTAAGGCATGTCACAGTCGAAAGTAACCCATTTGGTCAGATCGTTGATGACGCCGCTGCCAATGGCGAGAGCTATATCCGCCGAGGGCAGTTTATCACGAAGCCAATCGTGCGTCATTTCATTGGAGACGGGACCGCCGGCGTCCGTATCGGGGACAATAATATGGCTTGTGGTCCAGCCGGATCGTCCGAAGACGTCTTCGGCGTCACGGCCTGCGATGTCCCACGTTCGCTTGTCGGCGGTCAGGACAATACGACGGCCGTCAACGAAAGAGCCTAAAACGTCGGGCAGACGCTCAAGAGCTTCTTCAGAGTAGATGATTTTCTTGACGGGGACGTCATGACGGCGTCCACATTGGCAATCGAACGTTGCATCGAGCAGGTTTTCCAGGTTCATTGCTTCGCCGTCATATGATCTTCTCGACGACCACTTCCTGTCCGTCGCGGAAGTGTGCCGTCTCGGCGTCTTCGGGGCTAATGCACAGTGTCCCGCAGTCCGCACAATTACACGGGGGCCCCGCTTTGACGTGGACCGAGCGCAAACCCCCAAACCACCAGCTCAGATGGCTGGCGTAGAGCAGGTCGCCCGCCTCAGCCGCCATCGTATCCAGCGCCGACTGAGGCATGATGACCGTGTTTTCTTCTCCGAGGTCCCGGTCGATCTTGACCTGAAGTCGCGCCTTGCCGCCGGGCCGTCGGTTCGGCTCGCCGCCTTTGAACCGGCGAATCGCGTCGATTTGGCTGCCCGCGACGAGGCCCTTGAGACCGAGTTCCGCCCTCGGTTTCGTGAACAACGTGACCGACACGCCCAGCACCCCGGCCGCCAACAGACCAAACAAGGCTCGCATGAACTTGTAACTGTCGGGTCCCATGCCGAAATCGAACGGTCCAACGAGCGCGTCCGGCCAGACGAAGGACAAGCCGATCAGGATAGCTCCGCCCACAATCGTCACGAAGGCGGCGGCGGGGGAGTAACGCTTCCACATGATCCCCAACAAGATCGCCACCACGACCGGCGGCGTCACCGCTGCCGTGAACATGCTATGTGCGCCGTAGATGGTATCTTTCATAAAGATGGGAACCAGGGCCAGGCCCATCCCGGCTGCCACCAGGCTTGTGATTCTGGCCACCAGCAAATAGTGTTTGTCCGGGCTGGCGGGTCTGACGTACGGCTTCCATATATCGTTGACGAATATCGCACTGACCGCGTTGATGAGTGAGTCGGCGGTGCTCATCAGCGCCGCCGTGAGAGCAGCCAGCACGAAACCGAAGACCCCCGGTGCACAGAGGAAGTGGGCGGCCTTGACGAAGGAATCACCCGGCGTGGTGGTCAGCTCACCATTATCGACCAGCGCTTTGGCGATCCATCCCCCGCAACTGGTGGCAATCGCCGCTAACGGGGCCAGTATGAGGATCCAGAAGACCACCATGCGACGCGAGTCCTTGACACTCTTGAGCGAGAGAAATCGCATGATAAAGCCCTGGTGCATGAGCATGAGCGCGCCGGTATTGGCCAGTCCGTCCTGGACGTAGATGCCGATAAAGCTGAATTGAGGTGGGTCCGCGAAATCCGAGAAGGCGAACTTGTGGCTCTGGGGGAGGAGCGACCAGAACTTGCCGAAGCCGCCGAAGTGATAAATCGCCACAGCGAACAGCCCCAAGCCCGCGATGAGCAGGATGAATCCCTGGACCAGGTCGGTCATGATAACCGAGGTCTGGCCGCCGATGTAGACGTAGAGGGCCACCGCGACCGCCGTGATAATGGCCCCGGTCATGATCCGCCAGCCTAACAGAGTATGCAGTGTCTTGCCCAACGTGACAAGGTTGATCCCGATATAGCCGACGATGTAGAACAGGATGATGAGCGTGGCGGCTACGCGGGTTTTCCTATCGAAACGTGCTTCCATGTACTCGGGCACGGAGGTAATGCGATTGTAGTAGACGATGGGCAGCCACGCGAGCACGAGAATGGGCATCCAGAACCAGTCGTTCAGATAGGACTGCGTGCTGCAAACACCGTATCGAAATCCGGCGGCGCTGTACTTGACGAAGCTGTAGCTGCCGACGACGGTGGCGACGCACGAAAAGGCGATGAGCCACCATGAGAATCTCTGGCCGCCGAAGAAGAAGTCTTTGGTCGTCTTGGTGTATCGACCGAAATACAGGCCGAAGCCTAACACGGCCACGAAGTAGCCTATCATCACCGCGTAGTCGAGATTGCCGCCAATGGCTTTCGCGATCATGACGATGCTCCGTTCGCCCAGTAGGGCGCCAGGAAGGTGAAGACGCAAACGATGGCCAGGATGAACAGATAGCCGGCAATGAGTGTCGCCAGGAGCCGGCGGTCGTCGGCTAACTTCATGTCAAGATAGCCCCCGCGAAGTCCGCTCCAGATTCCGACGGCGCACAGGATCGCCCCGATGCCGAACTCACACACAATCGGCCAGACTCGCAACATGTCCACTTGTCGATTCTCCTGTTTTTCGTTTTATAGGGTGTGCGAACGTCTTTTTTGCACACGCGGAAGAAGCTCACCGCTTGCCGATCAGCCGCTCAATGGGGCCGCGATCACCCAATTGCTCTCGAAGCCAGCCGGGACGATTCGTGGTTATGCCGGCCACTCCGAGATCGACCAGCCGGGCGGCTTCCTCCGGATCGTCCACCGTCCAGACGTAGAGTTTCTGTCCCGCTGCCTTGGCGGCGTCGGCGAACTCCTTCGTGACGCCGGCGTAATGAACGTCCAGGCCATCCAACCCGTTGGCCTTAGCAGTCTGAACGAGCGCCGGATCGTGCGGAATCCATTCTTTCGTTTCCTTGTTCTTCCCGGTCCCCCTGAGCCAGTAGGTGGGGACGTCGATAAGCTGTTTGGATTTTGTCACCGTGTCCAGATCGAATCCGATAATAACGATTTGAGACATCTTGCCACTCTCGGCGAGGAGCGGCTTGAGGAAAGGCAAAACCTCGGGCCCGCACTTGATCTCGACGAAGAGCCTGCGCCCCGGTGGAATGCTCTTGACGACCTCGCCCAGAAACGGAATCTTTTCGCCTGCGAATTGTTCGGATTTGAAGGCGCCCACGTCGAGCTTTCGCAACTGCTCGGAACTTGACTTGGCGACTTTCAGGTCCGTCCCGCCGGTCCGCTTCGTCGTGCCGTCATGGATCACGACGATGCGATTGTCCGTGGTCAGATAGATATCGACCTCCACGTCGGCTTGTTTTTCCCAGGCGAGCATGACCGAGGCCATCGTGTTCTCCGGAGCCAGATATGACGCCCCACGGTGCCCGATGATCTCGACGGACTTCGTACACCCCGATGCGCCGATAATGAGCAGACAGGCCAGGGCCTGGACAGCGATGTGTTTCATTTCTTCCACCTCATATCGAACCAAGTTG
>CAYZAH010000395.1:0-4735 GCA_964475805.1 uncultured Pirellulales bacterium
GTCGTCAGTCACGGTCACTTTCACTGTGTAGTCACCGGCTGTGGCATAGATGTGGTCGCCGGTAACGCTGTCTCCGGCTATGACTCCGTCCTCTATGGTGCCGTCTCCCCAGTCAATGGAAGCAATGTGCGTATCCAGCGTTCCCGGGTCGTCGAAGGTGACGTTGAGATCGACCGTTTCTCCTGCATCGACCGTCTGGTCAGGGCCGGCATCAACCGTGGGAGCTACGTTAGACACGGTCACCATGATCGCAGCCGTATCGGTCCCGGTATAGTCATCCTCGACCGTCACCGTGATCGTGTACTCATCTGACGGCGTACCTGTGGGATCATCGTCAAGATAACGGTGGGTCTCACTGAAAGTCGCGGTCCCGGCCGAATACACGTACGTATCCAACGGCGTTCCGTCACCCCAGTCGATCGTCGCGGTAAACGTATCCGAATCGTCGGGATCGGTAAACTCACCAGTGAGTGTCACCTGTTGACCTTCCAACGCCAAAGGGGAGACGGTCGACAGTGAGATGATCACCGGCGCCGTATTGACCTCATTGACCGTGATCTGGAACGTCTCCTCATCGCTCAGGCTCGGGCTACCATCATCCGTCACCGTAACCGTGACCGTATAGACCGTCCCGCCCTGGGCCTCCGTCGGTGTCCAGCTAAACTCGCCGCTGGGCGTAATCGACATCCCCGCCCCCAGTGAGGCCGCATCCAGTGAGAATGTCAACGCCTGCGTCGGCAGCTCACCGTCGCTCGCCGTCGCCGTAAAACTCAGCAGTACACCCTCGTCCACCGACTGGTCCCCGATCGCGTCCAGGACCGGCGCCGTGTTCACTGCTGTCACCGTGACCGTCAATGTTGCCACATCCGTGGAGCCGTCCTCATCGATTACGCGGACCGCCACAGCGTAGGAGCTGCCGACGGTCCAGATATGGGACTCAATCGGATCTGCGTCGCCGGAGGGATTGAAACTCACCCCGTTGTAGTCCCAATCCCACTCGTAGGAGACAATACTGTCCGGCGATGAGGTCGATCCTGATGCATCATAATTGCCCACCTGATTGGCAATGACACTTGTATCGCCGGTCAGAACAGCGGTTGGTCCCAAGTCAGAAATGGTGACCGCATGGCTGGCCATATCCGTGCTGCCATCCTCATCCATCACCGTCAGAGTAACCGTGTAACTCCCATCGTCTGTAAAGGCATAGTTCGGATTCGGGTCCGTGCTGGACCCCACACCGCCAAAGTCCCAGGCCCAGGCCACGATGCTGTCAGGAGACGAGGTGGAGGCATCCGCGAAGGAAACCAGGCTCCCCTCATTCTGCGGCTCCGGACTCCAAGTGAATCCGGCGCTCGGGCCGAGGTCGGAAACGGTGACCGTCAGGGTATCGCTGCCCACTCCCTCATCATCGTCGGTGACTGTCAGTGTGATTGTGTACGTTCCATTCTCCAGGTAGACATGGCTCGGCGTCAGCGTACCGCTTGTTGTCGCGCCGTCGCCGAAGTCCCACTCAATCGTGTGGGTGTCCACGGTGCCCACATCGGTAAAGGAACCGCTGAAGTTGACCGAGCTACCCTCCGGCGTAGTCTGGTCCGCACCCACGTCTACCACGGGCGCGACGTTGCTGACTGTGGCCGTCGTCTGTGCGGTCGCTACCTCTCCCGTATCGTCCTGGACAGTCACCGTGATTGCGTAGGAATCCGAAGGCGTGCCACCGGGAACGTCATCAAGATAATGGTGAGTGAAGCTGAAATCCCTGTTTTCTTCCGGACCGCGAATAGACACGCTTGGTACCGAGCCGTCACCCCAGGTGACCACGGTCACCAGGTAGGAGCCGGTAGAATCAGGATCGGTGAACTCGCCCTCCAGGGTAATTGTACCGTCTTCGTTCACAGGATCGGGCGTGGCCGTCAGAGCCGTGATCGTGGGTGCATCGTTGACGCCGGTGACGGTGATCGTCACCGTGGCGCTGTCTTCGCCGCCTCGACTGTCATCGGCTGTATAAGTAAACACGAATTCGGCGGTCTCTCCCGCGGAGAGGTCATCGAAATCTTCCCGAGGATCAAAGGTAAAGGTGCCGTCGCCGTTATCGGTCAGAGTCCCGCGGGTCTCAGCAGTGCTGACACCAGCCACGCTCAGGCTGTCAGTGAGATCCGGATCGCTGTCGTTATCCAGCAGTTCCTCGGCGGTGATGACGCGCACTTCATCTTCGCTAACGGTTATGGTGTCGTCAACGGCCACGGGCGGGTTGTTGGCTCCCTGGATATCTGCCGCCCCGTTTTCGATGCTGAGAGTCAAGGAGCCTTCGTTAAGATAGGTCACATATTCGTCAAAACCTACTTCGATCAGTTCCGACATCGTAAGGGCAGTCACTCCCAGCGGCGCGGTCTCAAGCACGGTGAGATTGATTTCAAGAGCGATACCTTCGGGTGTGTTGCCGGGAAGGTCAAAGGTAGGTCCCGGAGAATAGGCCGATATCACCACCACGCCGGGTTCGGGCTCGGATGTGGTCGGGACCCCCCATCCGGAGAGCAGGGCGCCGAAGACGGCGGAATCAAAACTGAAAACAGTGGGATCGTACACAAAGACCCCATCCACGGACAGGAGAGGATCTTCGAACTCGTTCTCATAGGTCATATCCAAGAAGATCGGCACGGCGATGCTGTCTCCGGGCTGGGCGACCAGATCTGTAGGAATACGAAGAAGCGGATCAGGCCCGCCGGACTGCAGAGGCGGCATGATGTCGGGCAGATCAGGAATCTGGGCCACGTCGATACCGACGGCTTCACGGGCGAGATACGCCGCGTCCAGGCTGCTGATCCGGCCGTTACCGCTGACGTCGCCGATGATCAGGGGATCCTTCATGCGGAAGGCGGCCGCAAAGCCGCTGTCGTACCCGACGCCGACCCGGGCGATGTAGGCGGCGTCCAGGCCGCTGTAGGCGCCGTTACCGGTAACGTCACCGAAATAGGCCACGACTTCGACCCCGCTGTCGACGGCGGCGGCGATGGTGCCTTCATTGAGTTGCAGGGCGCTGATCTCAAGAAGACCGGTAGCGGCATAGGGCGCCTCGTCCGGGATGGAGGCCTCGATCTCCAGCATCCGTACCTCGCCGGCAGGCAGGGTGGTAGCGGTGCCGTAGAAGGTCACCGGGATATGGCCTGGTGTGCTCATGTCGTACACCACCCGCCACTCAGCCGGAACAGCGCTGCCGCGTGTGATCCGGGTCACGTTCAGGAGCACAGGATCGTACTCAAACACGATATCCACGGACTGTACGCCAGTCCCGTCGCTGATGGTCACCGGGATACCGCTGGCCGTGGCCGGCACGTCCACGGCTTGGCCTGGCCCGCGGGCGAAATCAGGCAACGACACAAGGCGGGCATCGCTGGGCTCGACGACGAACGTAGTCACGTAATCGCCGCCGGGCGTGGCATCACCGTCGCCGTCCAGAGGATTACCCTTGCTGTCGGTAAAACCGTCGGCGGCGCCGCGCAGGGTCAGGGTGTACGTATCGGGCATCAGCGGCCCGCCGGTTCTGACAAAGGTCACGCCTCGGGTCTCCGGATCGTAGATCAGAGAGCCGTGCACCGGGCCGGTACTGGCCCCTACCAGAGTCAGGTCAGGCTCACCGTACTCACCGCCGAAAGTATCGTAGAGATTCAACTGTTCCAGACGCAACTGATAATTAAACGATACCCTGACACCGCCGTCGCGAGGGACGACCCCGGTAACCCGCAGCAGAGGTTGGTCAGAAAGAACGATCAGCTCATCAACGGTAGCGTCGGTGGCGGCATTGCCGGCAGCATCGGTTGCTCGGGCCATCACGTCGTAAACGCCCACAGCCAGAGGTGGGGTGATAGTGTCGTCGGGCAGGATCCAGGTGCCGTCGCCGTTATTGACCGCCTCGTAGGAATTACCGGCGACGAGCACATGAATGAGGGCCGCGGGATCATTCACCGTACCGGTCAATTCCGGCGTGGAATCGTCAACATCGAGAAGATCGACGGTGATTACCGGCGCGGTGGTATCGACCGCGAGTTCGTCTTCGGTGGTGTCAACAGCGACATTGCCGGCCGGGTCGCTAGCGGTGGCGATAACGTCATAAACGCCATCGGCCAGAGCGCGACCGATGGTGCCAGCAGGCAACTCCCAGGTGCCCTCGCGATGGGTTATTGCGGTGTAGGTAACGCCGGCGACGGTAACCTCGACGGCAGCGCCGCTGTCGCTGACCGTGCCGGTCAGTCGCGGGCTGGTATTGCTGGTTAGGAGCGGGTCCACGGTGACTACCGGGGCGGTGAAATCAAGGAAGAACATCAGGGTGAGGTCGTTGCCGTCCTGGAAGGGATTGCCGGCGGCATCGCGTATGGCCGGTCCGCGCAGGGTCACCGTATAGGCCCCTTCGCCGGTCAGAGCATCCTCAAACACGACGAACAGGGCGTCGCTGCCCCAGCCGTCAATACTGGTGGGAACGATGACGTTACCCAGCGGGTCGGTTATGGTGACGCCGCTGTCATCGCCGAACACTTGGTCGGTGAACTGGATCAACAGTATCGGCGTGGTGTCGTTGGTGAGCTTATCAGAAGTACTCACCCCGTTATCGTCGTACAATGTCCAGTCTTCCAACCCGGGGATCACTGGGTGTATTTCGATAAATACCATAGCAGTGGCGGTCGCGCCATACAGATCGCTGATCCAGTATTCGAACATATCGAACCCGGGCTGGCCCGGCTGC
>CAYZAH010000396.1:0-4728 GCA_964475805.1 uncultured Pirellulales bacterium
GCTCCCGTGCTCGAAACCCAGTCAGAACCCGAAACCGCTGCCTGAGGGTCAGGGCAAAGATTGATGTTAATCTCGTACCGTTATCGAACAATGTGAACACTAACTAGTGATTCATCTGGTGGAGACGGGGCGAGAGTCAGTTACTCATTAAAACAAATATTCAATCCCGACGTCACGACGGGCTCGTCGGATACCAGGCTAACAGTTGGGATGTTTCTCGAGAAGAATCCCACAGCTACCCACCAAGATCAACAAAGATTTCCTTTGACACACTTAATGGCACCTTGATGTTATCCTTTAGTGCCTCATTTGGATGATATTGGTCACCATCTTTTGAATTAGAGGGTTGGCGCTAACATACCTGTCTCGTGCACACCCGAGAGGTTTGTGGCAACGGGATACAGGATGCATACTGATGGTACCATTTGCCTTTGGTTGTCATTTTGATGATTCCTTTGTGATATCAGCCTCCGAACAACCCGATGCAAACGGACCATGAACAATATCGGTAGTTGCTGTTCAGTGCCCTATCCAAACCCAGCCATTTTCGTTATAGAGAACAGATAACACCGATACGAGGTGAAAGCGCCATGAAAAGGGGAATCTTATTGTTTCTCTCCTTTATAATTCTGGCTACTTTACTGACCGCCACCGGCTGCGGCATAAATGGAAGCCAGACCAGCACCACAAATACCAGTAGCTTACCCAGGTTTACATCGGAAGAGGAACTGGTTTCCGCCTTCACGGAAGGGCTCACCCGGGGCTACCAAGGCAACTTCTACACCAAGGGTGGCCCGGGACGCTTCGACATGGCTGTGCCAGCCGCCGCAGAAGCTGTTGCTGGCAGCGGTACCGATGCCACTTCTTACTCCGACACCAATGTCCAGGTGGCTGGCGTGGATGAGGCCGATATCATCAAAACGGACGGCAAGTACATCTATGCCCTGGCCGGTAACAGCCTGTACATTGCTCTTGCATACCCGGCGGAATCGGCCCGAATACTGAGCCATATCGCCATCACGGGGTTTAACCCCCAGGATCTATTTGTGGACGGAGACCGCCTGATGATCTTCGGTACCACCGACTACTCTTCTGACGGCCCCACCATGACCGCGCAGCCAGGCGAAACGGCCACCATCGAGCCCGGTATCGCTCAATCAGGTATCGCCATCATACCGTATCCCACCAGGGGCAACCTGGTTTCAATCAAACTTTACGATATCAAGGACCGTTCGAATCCGACATTGCTGAAGAGTGTTGATATCGAAGGTTCCTACTTGACCTCCCGCAAAATCGGGGCCGATGTTTACTTCGTCATTAACTCCTATCCCGATTTCAGCACACCTCAACCGGTGGCCAGCGACCTCATCCCGGGGTATCGGGAGACCATCGGTAAAGCCAATCCTTCCGACACCCTGAAACCAATCGCGGGTTACAGCGAAATAGGCTATATCCCGCCGCGGCAGGCGGCTGATTTCATCACGGTGGCCTCGCTGTCAATGCGTGAGGCCGATAAAGAAATGAGTAAAACCGTCATTGTCGGCTCAGGCGAAAATGTCTTCGCCTCGCTGAGCAACCTTTACATCGCCCAGACCTCCTGGCCATCCTTCGATGGTCAGGGCCAGCCAGTCGTTGATATGGTCCAGAGCACGGTGGTCACTAAATTCGCCCTGTTCGGCGGGGACGTGACCTTTGTGGCCTCCAACACAATCAAGGGACATATTCTGAACCAGTTCGCCATGGACGAGTACGACGGCTACTTCCGGATTGCCACCACCATCAGCGGCTATGTAGATAACCGGGATACCTCCACCAACAATGTTTACGTTTTGGACGGCTCCATGACGGCGACCGGTGCTCTGGAAGACGTGGCCCCTGGAGAGAGCATCTACGCGGTACGTTTCATGGGCAAGAGGGCTTACCTGGTTACCTTTCTGCACGTGGACCCGCTCTTCGTGATCGACTTGTCACAACCGGCTGCGCCGCGGATTTTGGGCAAGCTGAAAATACCGGGCTACAGCGACTACTTGCAGCCTTACGATGAGACACACCTGATCGGCATCGGCAAGGAGGTGGACGCCAGCATTGACGCGGATCTGATCCATACGGACAATGCGGTCTATTACACAGCCATTCAGGGCGTCAAACTGGCTCTCTTTGATGTGACCGATGTCTCCAACCCCATCGAGGTCTACAAAGAGGTCATCGGTGACCGGGGCACGGAAAGCCTAGCCGCCCAGGACCATAAGGCCTTCCTCTTCGATAAAGAAAAAGGCTTACTGGTGATCCCGATTACTCTGGCTCAATTAGCGCCTGGTCAGCCCAAGAACATGCAGGGAGAGTACGTCTTTCAAGGCGCCTACGTCTACAACCTGACGTTGGACGGCGGTTTTATACTGAAGGGTAGGATCACGCATCACGATACAAACGATGCCTTTCTGAAGAGCGGCACATACTTCTACGGTGGACAGAGCGATATCACCCGCAGCCTGTATATCAACAACGTCCTCTATACGTTGTCCCAGAGCCGACTGCAACTGAATGATCTTACCAGCATGGCAACCCTGAACACCCTGCCATTCAACCTGGAGTAAACCGATCGCCTTTCTGACCTGACGTGATCGATTTTCGGTTGTTGAGGGCAGTATCTCAAGGCCGGTGGGAGGTTTCATGGTTCTGGTTTTGAATTAGAATCGGATTGATGTCAGTATTGGGTATAACGTTTAAAGAAGCAACGACTGTTGGATACGATGAGAATCCGCGATGGGGATGTCAGGGAACTTCTGGAAAGAAGTATCTCCTGAGAAGTCCGTTAAGTGTTCGAGACAGTCGCTTCCTGAATATAGTCAGGCGCAAGATTGCCCACTCCGTCGTTTTCAGTGTCGGAATTGCACAAGACATCAGGCGGTTCGTCATGGGTTGTTGAGGAGATATGACGACGCCATTTGCGTATTTGAAAAGATTCAGCGGCAACCCTGTGATCGAGCCGAATCCCCGGCACCGATGGGAATCGAGCCAAACATTTAACCCGGGAGCCGTCCTTCTGCAAGGGAAAGTCCATATTCTCTATCGTGCAATCGGCGATGATGGCGTTTCCCGCTTTGGTTATGCCGTTTCTGAAACCGGTTATACGGTGTCTGGCAGGCTGGAAAATTCGGTATATGAACAAGCCGTGTCCTCATCCAGGGTTAATATTTACTCATATTCGTCAGGGGGTGGCTTCGGAGGTGCCGAAGACCCTCGTATTGTCCATGTAGCCGGTGAAGACGTGATATATGTGACGTATACGGCCTGCGACGCGGGTTTAAGCATGGCACTCACCTCGATTAAAATCGAGGATCTGTTAAGCAATACATGGAACTGGGCTAAGCCGAGTTTGATTTCACCTCCAGGCCAGGTGCACAAGAATTGGGTCATTTTCCCAGAACGGATCAACGGTAAATATGCCATACTCCACAGTCTTAATCCACAAATAATGATTAGCTATCACGAAAGTTTAAATCTGGAGCCAAACGACTACTTCAACAGCTATGACAGCGGTCCTACCACAAGGCGTCCAAATGCCTGGGATGCCGTTGTAAGGGGGGCCGGAGCACCGCCGATTAAGACCGAATTGGTGGGCGCTACTGTACGGTAGACAGAACTGCCACGTTCGATCTAGCCTTTAGTTTGTGACCCACAGTTCGAGTTCCCTTAGCTGGAGCTGAGGTATCAATAGGTAGTACTGGCAAGGACTTTAACTTCGTCTTTGCTCTCAGTATATAACGCTGGAAGGTTCGAGTCCAAAAAAGTCGACCTTGTGGGACAGTTCCCGAACTCTTATTTTAGAAGAAGGGGCCCATACCGAAGATACACGAATTGCTTACTTCAGAAATATGAAAATTCGTGAACTAAAGTTTTGTTTACCAGAGCAATCGTTAATGCTAAACTGAAATCATGTTAAAGGAATTCGACCGCCAGTTGAATAACTTAGTTCAAAAGTGCTACCCAGAAGCTGCTAGAATGGCTGTCGAGCAATTTCTGAAGTATGTTGAACCACTTAAAAGGAAAATAAGTGAATTTGTGGTGCCTGAAGTAGATTTAGAAAATGGGCAACTTCCGTTTGTCATTGTAATTACGAACAATTTAGTTGCCACAGGAAAAGCCATGTCCTTGGTAGAACGTGAAGGTAATACGGGTTTTATCAGGATGTATCCAGTCGAAACTGATAATTTCAAACCTATTGATGGAGTAAATATTCCAAACCCAATGGCATACCTACTTTTGGATATCGATAGAGGTAAAGACACTACCAATATTGCACCAAACGACGCTTTGAAAATCATCCAAGAAAGAAAACGCTCTCCGCTAACTATTGACGAAGGTATCGCTATTCTCACCCAGTACCCGGATTTTCTGAAAAAGAATAACTGTTTTTCTCTGCTAGGTTCTAGACGTTGTGATAAGAGAGTACCGGCTTTGTGGATTGGTGATCGCAGACCAAGACTCGGCTGGTGCTGGGCAGGCACTCCGCATACCTGGTTAGGTTCAGCCTCTTGCGATAGCAGGGTTGGATTTTGAAGAGATATGCTCGTTCACATTTCCGCACGTAGCCTGCTAAATATTGTAATATTCTCGCAAGCAGAAAAGTGGAGCTGAGGTATCAATAGGTAGTACTCCCAAGGACTTCAGCTACACCTTCGCCCTCAGTATATAGCGCTAGGAAGGTTCAAGTCCAGTATGGTGGGC
>CAYZAH010000397.1:0-4723 GCA_964475805.1 uncultured Pirellulales bacterium
CGTCGGCTGGATTTGGATTGTAAGCCGTTTTAGGTGGAATCGAGAAGCTCCAAACAGGTCCTTTCCACGGGCTGTTCGGGTCGGCGTCGTTGACCTCGTCGATTCGCCAGTAGTAGGTCGTGCCTGGGACGAGGCCGTCGGGATAGGCGTATCCAGGAAAGCCTGCCACGTAAAAAGTCGCAGTCTGGTTGCCTCGGAATGTTTCGCTCGCGTTCGTCGCATCGTTCACGTCGTCAAAGGTGTCGCCCAGATACACATCATGTGAGACCGCGAAATCGCCCGCCCTCCATGAAAGGGACGCCCACGTGTCCTCGTGGATAGCGCCGTCTTCCGGACTCGGCCCCATCGCATACGGGTACCCCCCGCCAACCTGGAGCATCACCGCCTGCAAGTCAGTTTGATCCAGCGCATGATTGTAGATACGCACGTCGTCGAGTTTCCCGGCCATCGGCTCGGTAAAGCCCCCGTTAATCCCAAGACGAAGCACGGTATCGTAGCCTGTGATATTCCCGCTCTTACTCGTGGTGGCGGCGACCTCGCCATCGACATACAATATCATTTGCGAGCCGTCGTACACGCCCGCCATGTGATACCATTGGCCGGACCCCAAATTGGTGGTCCCGGGGGCATTGCCGGCGGTGTCGTTGGTTACCAGCCAGAAACGCGGCGTGCCATTGCTGAGAATGTGCAACCCGTATGAGAAATAGGGGCTGGTATGCTCGCTTTCCCTGAAGACCTTTGCGATGACAATCTCCGGCGATCCCGCAACGTCATCGAAATAGACCCACGCCACAATGGTGATCTCAGTTCCCGTGATGTTCAGCGATGGAGAGTTCGGGATTTCCAGGTAGTCGCCGGCGCCGTCAAGCTCAGCTACCCGGGCCCTGTCGGAATCAACAACGATAGTGACGTCACCATGCGGGGTGGCGTCGTTCGTACCCCAGGCGTCATCGAAGCCGCCCTCGAAGTCCCAGTACGCCACGAGGTCCGCCGAGCCGGCGCGAGCCAAGCCCAACAAGATAGCAAGGGACAATACAGAAATCGTTCGGCTCAACATGACAGTCCTCCTTTCTTCATTTATGATTTAGGATGTCGCTTCGTCGAGCATAATCCTCAATCGAAAATCGCAACTTTCACCCGCCTCTGGCGGACAAGAATCATAAATTCGACGCCGACATACGCCGCTGAGCAAAGTACTCGGCCATGCGAGCGAGATTGCCTTTGAATTGCGTGTCTCCGAGGAGCCGATGGATACGCTCCAGGGAAATGTGGCCGGCCTGCTGCATGTAATCGAGCGCGTTCATCGCGGCCAGAGCCGGATACTCTTGCTCGCCCTTAATGATGGGTTCCAGCGTTACAAGGGCCACGTCAGTCTGACCCAGATAACTTAGAGCCTCAGCGGCAACGACACGGATATCCATCCAGTCATCTCTGAGCAATTCCTCAAGTTTCGCCTTAGCCGGAGCGGATTTCTCTTGCAGGATCAGGCAGCCCGTCGCACCCCAGTAGCGGATTACGGGATGCGGGTCGTTACAGGCGGTGACCAGTCTTGGCAATGCTGAGGCGTCGCGCGAACAGGCAAGATCGGCCACTTCCACGATCCGCTCGATGGGATATGCGTCGCTTTGTGCGTAGTCGTAGATCGTCTTATCTCCGGCGAGTTGAACGAACATCCCTTCGGGGATGAAGCCGGTATCGCGCGTGTGGAGAATGTCTTGCCGCAAAGCCTTTCGCATTTGCGCAAGTCGATTGGCGTACCGAGGGTCGTCGACAAGGTTCTTGATTTCGTACGGATCGGTCTCGATATCGTAGAGTTCTTCCGACGGCTTGGCTTGCCAGTACCGGGCCTGGACCGCGTTGCACTGGCCCTTGCGATAGGCCTCGTACCAGGAACCCATGCTCGGCATCACGCGGAACGGATAGGTGTATTGCTGACCCCAGGGTCGATGCGGGCTGTAGTTGCGGATGTAGCGATAGCGACGGTCTCGAATGGCGCGGGCCGTATCGTATCGCTCGTCCATGCGACCGCGGAACAGATACACGTGATCGCGCGGCTCAGCCTTTTGCTTTCCCAAAAAAGCCTTGCCCTCGAAGTGCCTGGGAATCGGAACATCCGCGAGGCTGAAAACCGTCGCCGGGCAGTCCACGAAGCTGATGGGATCATCGACCCACTGGCCCGGTCCGGCCGGAGCGAGATGCGCCCACTTCTTCGGGAAGCGGATAATAAACGGAACCCGCGTGCCCGAGTCGTGGATGTTGCGCTTGCCGCGAGGCAATGCGCCGCCGTGGTCCGAGTAGTAGAAGACAATCGTGTCGTCGGCAAGGCCGGCCTCGTCCAACTCTTTAAGCAAGCGTCCAACTTCGGCGTCCATCAGCGTGACGTTGTCATAGTAGATTGCCCAGTCCCTGCGAACTGTGGGTGTATCCGGGTGATACGGCGGCAGTTTCACGTCCTCAGGCGCTAAGCGGGGCTTGGGCGGTAATATGCCTTGCTTGCGCCGACGACTCACTATTTGTTCGGTGAGCTGACCTTCGTGGCTCGCGAGGATATTGAAGATAGCGAAGAAAGGCTGGCCCGGCTTGCGATTCTTGTAGTGCGCTTTCTTGCTGCACTCGTTCCAGGCTTTCGCTCCATTGCGGACGATGTTGTAGTCGGTCTTCGAGTTGTTCGTACAGTAATAACCCGCATCGCGCAGGTAGTCGGGATAAAGACGAAACGCCTCCGGGATCCGCACCTTGCTGCGGTGGTTGTGAATGCCCAACGAACAGGCATACATACCCGTGATTAACGTCGAACGCGCCGCCGAGCAAACGGGCGCGTTGGCAAAGGCGTTGCGATACCGAACACCTTCGGTAGCGAGTTTATCAAGGTTAGGTGTATACGCCAGCTTGTCGCCGTAACACCCGAGATACGGACTGTTGTCCTCACTCGTTATCCACAGAATATTGGGTCGATCAAGACTCGCCGCTCGTCGAGTCGTGAAGCCCGAGCCCCGGGCAACAGAAATGCCGGCCCAAGCCGCTGTGAGACCTGCCGTTCTGAGGAATTGTCGCCTTGTTTGCCTATCCATGCGTGCCACCCTTTCTCGATTTATGAATCATGGTTTTTGACCGTCGGCGAGTCATCCGCATTCATAAATCACAAATCGAAAATCGTAAATCTTTGCGGCCATTTGACAATCGTCGACTCTCGATATATTATCAGTTCTCAAGACGATTTACAACCACCACGAACATAGTAATTGAGGGTCGGACTATGAAAGTGCGAGATGCGAAATTCTTCATATTGGCAGCTTACCTCTTTGTGGGAACCGTCTGCGCTTATTCGGGCGAGGACTGGTTGCAGTACAAATACGATTGTCGACATTCGGGGAATGTGCCGGAAAGGAGCGTGAGTGTTCCCCTGGGTCTGGCGGGCGCCGCCCCTCTGACGGACGCCATCTTCACGGCGCCGGTGGTGGCGGATGGGCATGTCTACGTGGTCGATGGTTCGGGAGCGGCCTTTTGCCTTAACGCTGAGACGCTGAGCGTCGAGTGGAAGTTCCAAACAGGTGGCGGTGAACTTAACTGCAACAATGTCTCATCTCCCGCCATCGCGGATGGTTATCTTCACTTCGGCACGATAGCAGGCTCCTATTATGTGTTAGATGCAGCCAAGGGAACCGTCATCCAAGAAATCTCATGCGACGGGCCGATTCTTAGCACCCCGGTCGTGACCAATGGCCGGGTTTACTTTGCCACGCTGGGTTCTCAGGTCTACGCCCTTAAACCCGATGGCACGGTCTGCTGGGTCTGGGATTTCGTCAAAGAGAAATTCGGCTTTGCCGGAAACCGCTGGAGCGGCGTCGATTGGCTCAAGCTCAAAGGCTCGCGAATGACGCCCAGCGAACAATTTTGTTGCGTGAGGGACATCGCGGCACACGGTAAGACGCTCGTCATCGGGGCCGGCGGCTCGGTGGTATGGCTGGAGGATCTCGGCAATCAAGCAAAGGTCCGGGCCATACACGAGCCTCGTAATGCGACTCTCGGACTGAGCGTCGGTGAAGATGGGATTGTCTATCGGCAATGGACCCTTTTGGACAACGGAGGTAGAGTGGATACGCTGCGGCTCGGCGACGGCAAGATTCAAGCCAACTACGTTCGCGGGACCCGAACGAACACGGGCGGCGGTCTGCTGAGTTTCTGTTCCGTCAGCCTGCGAGGCGATCAAGTCTACCGATGCCGGCCCGAAGAAGGCTTCGGCCTGTGCCGGCATAGCCCGGGCCGGGAGCAACCGGAGTGCTTAGGCGGCTATCCGTCTATCGCTTCGCCAATTTTGCTTCGCGATGCCGCTGTCTTCGGCGGCCTGGATGGGAGTCTCTATGTGGCCCCCTTATCCGGCAACGGCAAGCCGTGGTCGTTCAAGACGGCCTTTGGAAAGGCCATCACCGCCCCCGTCGCTGTGAGCGACGGCCGGATTTATTTTGGATGTGAGGACGGCTACGTGTACGCGCTGGCGCCCGGAGGTCAGGCACCATTGCCGTCCAGAGATATGAAACTCTGGAATATCCGAAGTCCCTTGACAGGCCGACTCACCGATCCGAAATACGACAGATCGACCAGCTTCGGCAACTGGGCAAACACGAATGCGGATACCCAGGGCATTGCGCCGCCGTTTGAGATCCGCTGGATTCGCCGGTGCGAAGGAACCGCAAAGCACTTCTCGACTTTCGGCGGAGGACGT
>CAYZAH010000398.1:0-1435 GCA_964475805.1 uncultured Pirellulales bacterium
GCCGCTGGTATCTGGGGGGCGACGATATTGCTAACAAACTCCCAACGCAGGCCACGGCCTACGTCCAGCAATACAAGTTTATCCGCTTGGATAAGAGAGCCAATTATGAACCGCTCATCATGTGCTTGAAGGGCTTGCAGTTAGCCTGCAACCCGGGCGACTATCTAACCGCCGAACAGTTAGGGGGCAGCCCGACGCTGCAACAGCAATACGAGGAGTTAAAACAGTGGGCCATCGAACCAACAGAAATCAGTGCACAGGCAATCGATGAGTTTGTTAAGACGGTACAGGAAGGCTTGATGAGCGAAGGGCACCATCGACCTGTCCACAAATTGCACCACATCGACTGGGCGCTCGGCGCCATCGACGTCCAACTGAGGATGTTCAATAAGCAACTTGGGGAATCTTCCTGAAGCCGATAGACATTGCGGTTTCAGGCATCGTGCATTTCTTTATACTTTTCCTTGATAAATCTGGCTGTGCGTAAGGCCGCCTCTTTGCCGAAATCGACGCATTTGTGCATCCCGGCGTTGAACGATTCGACGAACTCCTTGCTCGTGATCCGCGAATCGCCTTGTGAATGACGGGCGACAAAACCGTCAAGAGTGGCATGTCCCTCGCCCTTGGGCGCAGGGGCCAACGTGTAGATCGCCGTCGCAAAGCCGGCGAAATAAACAATGAACAAGAAGATGAGTTTGCTTCTCCAGCCACCCAAAATAATTCTCCCTTCCCAATGGAACGTTGTCTTGTTGGCTGGTTCCCCCCCAGCCGGTCTTTCACACGTGCCTCTACTGTAAATCTACGAAACAAAATCTCGAACGCCAAATACGAAGAGCGTTTTTGCTTTGGCCCGAGTCTTACTCTCGCAGAAGTCGTCTGCAAGTCGAAGAACTGAGACGGCCTCATTTGCCTATTCCGGAGAGTCTATATTCGTCCAAATGTGAGGAAAAACAGAAAGAACTTACGAGATCGTTGATACGTCATCAAGAGCCTCTCGGAGGTTTTGGCAGACGATTGCGACTTCATCTTTGGTCAGGTGGTTGTGAAAGGGCAGGGCGATGGTTCGCTGGCTGGTTGATTCCGTGACGGGAAAATCTCCCTTTTCATAATCGAATTGGTCAGCTATGAACGGCATCAAATGTACCGGCGGGAAGTAGTTGCTGACCTGAATGTTGCGGCCGGCCATTTGCCTGAGGATTCGATCTCGCTGTTCCGCGCTAAAACCGTCCGCGAGCCGCACAACAAAGACGAACCAACTCATGTCACAATCTCTCGGCTCCGTCGGCACGATCAGCCGGTTCTCGTCGGCTAACAGTTCCTGGTACCATCGCGCGACTTGGCGTCGTTTGGCCTTGATTTCGTCAATCCTCGATAACTGCACGATACCCAGCGCGCAGTTGATGTCGCTGAGCCGGAAGTTGTAACCCAGCCTCTC
>CAYZAH010000398.1:1445-4716 GCA_964475805.1 uncultured Pirellulales bacterium
CTCGTGGGCCAGCCAGCCGTTGCTTTTACTCCTTCCCTGGTTACGGAGTGAGACGCACGCCTCGGCCAGATCATCGGCGTCAGTCAGGATCATGCCACCCTCGCCCGTAGTGATTTGCTTGTTGGGATAGAAGCCAAAAACGCTCATCGTGCCGAACGTCCCCGCTTTCTTCCCGCTCAGTGCCGAACCAAGAGCCTCGCAACTGTCTTCAATGATCGCCAGATTGTGCGCGGCAGCCACTTCGCACACTCTATCCAGACCGGCCGGATTACCAAAGACCTCAACAGGTAGAACGGCCTTTGTCCGTGCGGTGATCCTGGATTCGATCTGCGCCGGATCGATATTCAGACTGACCGGGTCGATGTCCACAAAAACCGGTTTGGCGCCGACCATCATAATCGACGTGGCCGAGGAAATGAATGTGAACGGCGTGGTAATGACTTCGTCGCCAGGTCCAATTCCCAACGCCGAAAGGCTCAGAAACAAGCCGCCCGTACCATTTGCAGCGGCGACGGCCCTCTTTCGGCCAATGTATTCGGCGAAGGCCCGTTCAAATTCACCAACCTTCGGACCCAGTGAAAGATCAGGACCAAGCAGCACGTTGCGCACCGCCGCGATTTCTTTCTCTGTAATGTCCGGCCGAGATAGACATATCTGCATAACAAAATCTCCTCATGGCGTAGATCGACAAAAGCATCACGTGTAATTCCTACTTTCTACTGCATCAAACCTGCAAATCAACGACAATCTCATGTTCGATCCTGCTGACCGAACAGAACCATTTTGCTATACTTTTTTTTCTACTGATTTCACGCCCACTTATAGGACGTCATGGACCACAGATCGTCGTTTATTTGACGCCAACGGGGGAATTCCAATGGTTCTTCTAAACAGGCTTCGCTCTTGAACCGAAGATAGGGATGCTTTAGAGATGCACTTGTGGGAAATCGAGATATGGCCAAAGGCAAGAATGTACTGACGACGGGTGACGTGGCGAAAATCTGTCACGTGGCGCCGCGAACCGTTTCGAAGTGGTTTGACAAAGGTCAGCTCAAGGGCTATCGCATCCCCGGCAGCAAAGATCGACGCATACCACTCAGTGAATTGATGCGCTTTATGAAAGTCCACAACATGCCAACGGAGGAACTGGTGGTCGGGAAGATTCGCGTGCTCATTGCCGACAGCAACGAGGAGACGGCTCCCGCTCTGGCCGACATTCTCCGAAGCAAGGCCGACTACGACGTGCAAATTGTCAGGAGCACCTTTGAAACCGGCACTGTGGCTCAAGCCTTCACGCCCCATGTGCTGCTCGTCAGCTTCCTGGCCGAGGACATCAATGCGATCAGTATTTGCAGGGGGATTCGCGAGGACGAAGATCTGCGAACAATCAAAGTGATCGCACTGGCTAACCACCTGAGCGATTCGGAAGCGACGGCACTGCTCCAGAAAGGTTTCGACGGGTACGTGCCGTATTCTGCTGATCCTCAAGAGGTCATTGCAAAGATCAAGGAAGCCACGGCGATCATCTACTGATCCTTGAGCGTACCCAACCGGATAAAGTGGGGGGATAGCATCAATAGTCCTTGTAGCGTCTCATCCATTCCGGCCAGTCTTCCGGGCGGGCCGCGCCGGCTATCGTCCACGGCCCAGCGATATTGAAACTGCGATGCCATTTCAAGGTCCACAACTCCTTGAGACCTACCTTGCGCGTGGTCCAATCCATGAATAGAGCGTTGACCGCTCCATCGTGCCGGTCGATACAGAAGATGCGCATTTCATTTCCCGACGTCCCTACGCCAGTGCGCGGCTCGCCATCGTATGACGGTGGACTGTCCGTGGGGAAGGGCTGTCCGTCCGCTCGCCACGCTCCGTCCGCCATCACCGGCACGTTGTTGAGACCTTTATGGTTGGTGTTTCTGAAATAATCGTCCAGGCTCCGCCCGTCGCTCGTGTCGTCACTATCATATATCCACTCATTAAGCGTGTAGCTACCGCACGAGCCGGTACCGTTTTCGATGGCCGAATAGCGAACGGGCGCCCCCTCTGCCTGGGTCTTTGTCGCCATCGGGCAGAAAAGCAGCTTCTCGCTGTTCGAGTAATAGTGGATCAATATCGACATCCAGTCGGGGCCAAGGTAGTCGGGAAATTGGCTGTTGTTCTCGTCGGTATACATCGCCCAGACCAGGCCCCATTCTTTCAGGTTGGCCCGGCAGAGCACACTCTTGGCCTGTTTCCTCACTCGCTGGAGCGCCGGCATCAAAACGGCCATCAGCAGCGCGATGATCGCAATCACGACCAGAAGCTCAATCAGCGTAAATCCCTTACGCTTGTGCATAGCGTCACTCCTGCCACGACGAAGAGCTTATCCGTCAAAGACCAATAGCGCAGTGAAAAAGGCCGGCTTGCTGGGGCCGGCCTTTCCTGGTGTACTGTTGATTCTCAGTAGTCCTTGAAGTTTCTCAGCCACACGGGCCAGTCTTCCGGACGGACGCCGCCGGCCTTCGTCCAGGCGCCGGTAGTAATGTACGACCGGTGCCATTTCAACGTCCATAGCTCCTTGAGGCCGACGCGCCTGGCGGACCAGTCCATGAAGAGCATCCCCACGGTTCCGTCGTGCCGGTTGAGACAGAAGTGGTTTATTTCCCCGCTCGTACCCTGATCCATGATACCAAATGCGTCCATCGTTTGTGACGGGCTGTCGGTATCTCGAGGCCAGGCATCATGCCACGTGGAATCACCAAGAACCGGTATCGTATTCAGACTCACCGGTTTGCCTATCGCCGTCCGGGTGCCGGGCGCCACGGTCGTAGTATTATTGACTCGCTTCCAGAACCACTCTTCCCAACGGTCGCCGCGGTCCCCATGCATATAATTGGTCCAGGAATTGATGCCGTAACTGAAGACATAACGGGTGCCCCCCATGACGCGATAGGCGGCCTTGAACGTGCCCCAATCGGCATCATTTTGCATTTCTCTCGTGGCGGTGGGGCACAAGAGCATCTCCGGATTACTTTTATAGTAGCTGCGCAGGGCATTCGGGAATAAAGCGGCATCCCCACTGCCCCAGCCTTCGTTGAAATAGCCGTCATTGTCGTCCGTGTATAGCTTGAAAACCAGACCCCATTCTCTCAATCTTGCCTGGCACAAGATCGACTTCGCCTGGCCCCTGACCCGCTGGAGGGCGGGCATAAGGATCGCCAGCAACAACGCAATTATGGCGATCACAACCAAAAGTTCGATTAGTGTAAACCCTCTTCTCTTTTCACTCATG
>CAYZAH010000399.1:0-506 GCA_964475805.1 uncultured Pirellulales bacterium
AATGTATCGAGACAACTCTATGCGAACACGGCGTGACGCTTTCCGCTTATGGCCGGCATAGTCTGAGTTTTGCGTTGTGAAAAGATCGCCGCGCCGCAGGCGCCTGCAAATTGCGGGTGCGGCGGAATGAAAAGCCTCTGTTTCAGTACTGTAGACAATTCGTCCACCATGCCGACGTTCAACGCAAGACCGCCGACAAACGCAATCGTCCCGCCGGCGAATGAATTGAGCTGAGAAAATAGACCCCGCACCTGCCCTGATATGATGCGGTGCAGTGCCCTGATGATGTCTTCTTTCTTTTCTCCCCTGGCGATACAGGAAATGATTTCGGACTCCGCAAAAACGGTACAAGTCGAGGACAATCTCAATTCTTTATCCGATTCTTGCGACAATGGTCCCAGTTGTTCAATGGGAACACCCAGGGAGGTCGACGTCACCTCGAGAAATCTGCCGGTTCCAGCGGCGCATTTGTGATTCATCATGAAATCAAGCACTCTCCCAGACTC
>CAYZAH010000399.1:516-4702 GCA_964475805.1 uncultured Pirellulales bacterium
GTCAACAGCCACTACCTTACTATCCTGCCCGCCGATGTCAATAACGCATCGAACAGTCCGGTCGATAGCGCGGGAACCGATCGCCAGGGCCGTGATTTCCGTAATGATATCGTCGGAGAATGTTACCTGTTTTCGGCCATAGCCCGTTGCAACGATGCCCCTTATCTGATTCTTATTTATTTCAGAGTGGTTCAATACATCGGCGAAGCATGCCCGACACGATGCATCCACGTCAGGCCCACGCGGAGTAACACTTCGAAATACCGTCCTTTCTGCGTCGTCCACCAGCGCGAGCTTAATGTACGAAGATCCCGCATCGATACCTAAATGATAATTCATGAAACCCTCAGAGCATCACAAAACGATTCAATTCGCAATTTGACCTGTTCATCGGAGTAAAAACCCGGATTGGCCATATCTGATTCGATGGTCACTGACGGGACGGAGAGTTGATGCAGCTTCTTTCGCAGCGGAACGATATCAGCCAATGCCCGGCGGCAACTGCGGTTCACATGACAGATGACGCCGTCGATTGAGTAATCCGCAATCAAATCGGCCACTTCTCCAACTTTTCGCTGAATCGGCCGGTTCAGATATGTGTCGCTGTAAGCGGCCGCCAGCGTTTCCATGTCGCCGGAATCATCCGGATAGTTCAAGGACCACCACAACGTGTAATCATTCAGAATAACTTGAACTGCGTCATCAAAACCGCAAGGAAACTTCTTCGGTAGAAACCATATCGGGTAACCGTGCCACAACAACCGAACAGCATCAGCCGTGCCCCGGTCGGTCGTCTGCGAATACTCTCCGAGCAAGGCGCCATAATAGTCATACGCTTGCTGTGTCCCCTTGGCCACTACAATCGGAAACAAAGCGTCGACGATCTTATGTGCTTCAATTCTTGCCGGATTCGCCTTGTTCACCTCATGGATCCTCTTCCACAAATAACAGGTTCTCCTGCTTCGTTCAATTTGTTCATTGAGAATCGACGTATTCAAATCGTTTCCCGTATGAACTTTGACGAAATCGACCAAGACCTCGTACTGCCGCTCAATGTAAGTTGTAAGTGCCGGCTGGCCATTGACCGCTGCGGGATAGTCGAGAATGAACAAAGGAATATTCTTTTTCTGAGCCAATAGCCTAAACCACAACATCGTCGTTCCGCACTGGTTGTTGGTGGCGATTAGCATGTCCGGCTGGGGCAGACCCCGAAACGGAAGTTTTTCATAATGGTCGGCACCAAATGATAAGAGCGAATAGGAGCACAAATCCTGAGAAAAGGCCTCCATGCCGGACGCCTGAATTAGATCCGTGCTTTTATTCGATGCCGCACACACAACCGCATAACTCTCCGGATACACACACGTTATCCCCATCGCCCTGAGAATTTCCACTGGGGTGAACGCCGTGATATATGCGACCGGCCTGCCATCATCTTTCGCCCGTGTGGCTGAATGGTAGTACTCCGTAAATACTTTCACGAGGATGGAACGACTCGATTCCAATTTAGTTCGTGCCTATCATCTCGATGAACGATTCTATTCTCAGCAGGTCGCGTTCGCTGACCGCCGCCCTGTCATGTTCGACTTCCAGCATCAGGGTGCTGATCTTCATCTCCGTCAGTATTTGCCGCTTGCCAAGATAGTTGTGAACGTGGGGCTCACAGAATTTTTGGTTGATAAAGATGACACCATCCGGCTTCAAACCGGCCGCTCGTCGACGAAAAGATTGCTTGTCGTCACAGAGGTCGGTACTTAACGTGGGACTGGGCCCAGACCACAAATATCGTTTTGCCAGATTCTCATAAAGATTGCCTCTCAGATCAACATCTAGGTCAAAATATCTGGAACCATTTGTGACATTGTCAGCTATAATCGATGCTCCGAGTTTTTCGATCGTCTCCAAAAGCTCTAAATTATCAACAAGAGGCCCCACGATCATAACCTTTTTGCAGTCCTGGCGTTCTTCCGAACCGCCTGAAAAACCTTCAGTCACGAGCTGCTGCAACATCTGGTTGTATTCGTCGCGGTCCATCACCATCGCTGCCGTTACCAATGCGATTCGGTCAGAACCTTTTAGCCAGGGTGTTTCGTCAACGGGAAACGTATACAACTGTCTCAGCAATTGACGGGTCTGATTGTAGCGCTGGATGTGACCGGCCAGTTGTGAATCCGTAAAGCTCAAACCAGAATCATTCTTCAGAATATCCGCCAACTTCTCGATCTGCTGGGCAAAATAGCGAATCGAATGATCGTCCACCCGAATAGGGTGAAGCAAGACATAAATAGGCGGCGCTGTCAGATCACACTCCCACATCTGCTGCAAGACCCGTAGAGAATCGCACGAGTTCGGGAAAATCACGCTGCTTACAAAAGAGAACGCACCTAATTCCCTCGCCGCAAAGATGTCGCGTGCAAAGGAGCACACGGGATTATGTAGCGGTTGGCCGTGATGGTTTGACGTCGGATAGCGACCAATGATCCTGAGTGGATGAAAGCCCGCTGCTGCAACGATCTCTTCCGGGATATAGTTAGAAAAGTAGCCGCATATCCCTCGCGTCTTGTTTTGCATGTCCCTCAAGTACTCCCTCCGAGAATCCGGTCGAGAGACAAGGTATTTACACTTGTCGAGAATTTGTTGAGTCTCCGTTCTCACCTTCTATCGGTCCTCATTTCAGATTAGTAAACGCTCATTATGTTCCTGTCGAAAACCCCATAGTTTCGTGACTGAAGATTGTAACAATCCTTCATCACGTTATTGCAGCTACGCAGTCTTGCATCTGACCTGTTGAGATGACGTCGATATGAAACACTTTCTGGCCTGATACTCAGAAGTATCAAGCCGCCACATATTATTGTTTTCGACAAACCCATAGTTGGCGAAAATGTCCTTTATTATGACGTTCTTAGCTGTTGGTACGTACTGTCCAAGGACAGTGTGACAACCAATGTTCTTTGCGACTTCCACAATATTGTTCATCACATAATCCTCCATGCCCCGGTTGAATACGCGACAGCTCATAAACCACGAATCCACGAAAAGCGCCGATGGCTTCCTCTTTTCCATAATAACGGCGCATATTAGTCCATATTCACCATACTTGTCTCTAAGTGTAAAGGCCAACGTGGTATAGCGCCCTGAATTGATAATGCGCCTGATATCATCTTCGGTGTAGCGTACCGTTCGCATGTTGAATTGGTTGGTTCTCTGCGATAGTTGCGCCACACGAGGAATCGAATATGAATCGAACGACCTCACGTCAGAGACCATGTTCAGTCCTCTGAGAAAATGCTCCTCATCGGCAAAAGACTCCCGGGCCATCGCTCTTTGGGTTTGTTTCTGATACTGCTCGGTTCGAAGAGCGTCTTCCGAAGAATACGACGCAGTCTCAAATAGATTGAGGGTATATAAGTATTCCAAGTACTCTGCAGGATCTTTGGGGAGATCCGGCACAGTTATGTCAGGGATGTTATTGCGCACTATATCGCGTTCAAAAGGACTGTCATCCAGGAACACCATAGAATCAAATCCTATGTTCAGTGTTTGCTGAATATGTCTTATGCTATCCACCTTATTTTCCCAGTTCGCCAGGAAGACAGCAATGTCCTTCATGCGAAGCACCATATCAGGGTGTTTCTCAAAAGGCTCCCTGGCGATGGACGCGGTGTTCTTGCTGCACACGCAGACGATGATACCGCGTTGCCGTAGCTTCTTCACCCAATGCTGAAATTCTGTGTACGCCTTGCCGATCCCCAAGCCTCCGATTTGAATACGGTCAAACCCATCATCACCGATCACCCCGCCCCACAGCGTATTATCTAAATCCAATACCAGACACTTTTTGGTCTTACCCTGTATGGCCGAGATTAGATGCACCACTGATTGAGCGACTGCAGGTATCGCATCAATACTCAATACCATTCCACTATTCACATACAATGAAGGAGAATATAGCTGGTCCCGCCCTATCTTATTTTGAATGGTAGAGATGTCATTGATGAACAGACTTGAATTCTCCGCAGCGTATTCAGTAAGCAAGTAATTCAGTTTTCGTTGTTGGTAGATGAAGGAAGAACGTACTTTATTTGCATAATTTCCAAATACACCATCGTCTTCTTCCGGATAGTTGGAATATATCACATTGATTTTGACCTTGCTCTGCAGAGTATCGATCAATCGACGTATG
>CAYZAH010000400.1:0-4701 GCA_964475805.1 uncultured Pirellulales bacterium
TACGTAGGCCCCAAGGCTCTGGGCGCCGAAACTCATGACCCCGGCCTGCTGGACGCGGACACGAGCTATTATTGGCGCGTGGACGAGGTTGACGACCAGGGCAACATATCAACGGGTCCGATCTGGATCTTCACGACAGGCGATTACCTGCTCGTGGACGACTTCGAGAGCTATACCGATGATGATCCGAATAACGAAGCGATCTGGCAAACATGGATCGATGGTTTCGGTGTTCCGGATAACGGCGCGCAGGTCGGTTATTTAATGCCCCCATACGCCGAGCAGACGATTGTTCATGGCGGTTTACAATCTATGCCGCTATTTTACACTAACGAAGGCGGCGTTACAAACTCGGAAGCGAGGTTGACGCTGACATCCCCTCGCGACTGGACAGTGGCTGGGGTTTCAGAACTCTCGGTCTGGTTCAGAGGGGCTTCAGGTAATGCGGCTGATCCGCTGTACGTGGCGGTTTCCAATAGCGCCGGCGCCTCAGCCATCGTAGCGCAAGATGATCCGGAAGCCGCGATGATTCGATCCTGGACGCAATGGCGTATACCGCTACAGGGATTTGTCGATCAAGGCATCAATCTGACGAATGTGGACAAGATTGCCGTTGGCGTAGGTAGCAAAGGCGGCGTCGCCGTCGGCGGTTCGGGCACGTTGTACGTCGATGACATCCGTCTCTATCCGCCGACACAAGAAACGCAAGAATAAGAACGGCATCAAACGGCGATTGGAGGTAC
The DNA here is from genome assembly GCA_964475805.1 of uncultured Pirellulales bacterium. Lineage (GTDB taxonomy): Bacteria > Planctomycetota > Phycisphaerae > Sedimentisphaerales > Anaerobacaceae > JAFGTG01. The sequence goes on from CAYZAH010000400.1 coordinate 744, forward strand.
TCTCATGAGAAGGGCAGCCATTACAATTACATTGGTGTGCTGCTGTGTTGCGTCCGCGCAGGTTGTGGATAGCCATACGTTGGCGTACTGGAAGATCAATGAGGGTTCGGGGACTTTAGTTGAGGATTTCTCGTCAAACGGCAATCACGGCACAGTCGAAAACGCCGTCTGGACGATCGATGCAAAGTCGGGCGGTGCGGCCCTGGAGTTCAACGGAACGAACGCCCAAGTCGTCGTGCCCGACAGCCCGAGTCTGCACCCGGCCACGGGCGACATCACGATCGGCGCGTGGATCAAGGTGTTCTCCAATCCCAAGAACTGGGGCGTCGGCGGGTCCATCGTATACAAGGGCAGTGCCTATCAATGGGTCGTGAACACCAACGGTGCTCTATGGCTGGGCATCTGGGGGGCACGGCTCGAATCCATCGGGACGTATGATTTCGAGCAGCACCTCAACGAGTGGCACCATTGCGCGACCGCGTTCGACCACGCCACTCAAAAGGCGCAGATTTACGTCGATGGAGAACTCAATATCGAGGGAACCGCCGCGGCAACCATCGACCAGAGCACTGCGCCGCTCTACTTCGGCAATAAGGCGGACGATGGCGGCTGGTTCCACGGAATCATCGACGAGGTGCAAATATCCGACGTCGTGCGTACCCAGGAGGAAATCCAGGCGTCCATGAAAGCAACGGGATACCCGTTTGCACGAAGCCCGAGTCCTGCGGACGGCTCCATTTATCAGAGCACGTGGGCGAATCTCTCCTGGAAGCCCGGTGACTATGCCGTCTCGCACGATGTCTACCTGGGCGAGAGTTGTGACGACGTGAACGATGGTCTGCCCGAGACGTTCCGGGGCAATCAAACGTTGACGTTCCTGGTCGTGGGCTTTCCGGGGTTTCCCTATCCGAACGGTTTGGTTCCGGGGACCACATATTATTGGCGAGTCGACGAGGTCAATGATGCAGACCCGAACAGCCCGTGGAAAGGCAACGTTTGGAGCTTCACCGTTCCTTCCATGACGGCTTACGATCCCAACCCTGCAGACGGCGCTCGGTATCAAAATCCGGACAATGTAACCTTGAGTTGGGCGCCCGGATACGACGCTAAGCTCCACTATGTATACTTCGGTGACAGCTTCGACAACGTAAGCAACGCAGCCGCGGGTCTGCCGGTGACCGAGACGACCTATGCCCCAGGCAAGCTCGAAGTGGACAAGACGTACTATTGGAGAGTCGATGAATTCGACGGCGTGACCACGCGCAAGGGCGACGTCTGGAGCTTCAGCACAATGCCGCCCATCGCCGTGACCGATCCCAATCTGCTCTGCTGGTGGAAGCTTGACGAGGGCGAGGGGACGACGGCTGTGGACTGGTCCGGCCACGGCGCTCACGGCACACTCGTGGGCACGCCCAAATGGGTGGCCGGTTATGACGGCGGCGCCATCAGCGTTAACGGCGCCGGTGAGAGTGTCATCTACAATTTCACCGATAAGACGTTTTCCGCCTACACGCTGACCGTATGGGCCAAATCAGACGTGCTGGGCCAGGACAACAACAGCTCCATATGCTCCACGTACCTGACGACCAGCGGCGGGTTCCAGATCTCGTATGACGCGGCGAACAGCTATCAGTATCACGCCGGCGTAGACCAGGTGCTCGGCCCGGCCTCGCTGAACTGGGTGCATCTGGCCATATCGTATGACGGCACGACCGCCACGGCCTACTACAATGGCGAGTTTGTCGCCACCTTCACTCCGGCGGCGGGCGATCTGCGCATGAACAAGTATGCCGTTGGCGTCAACAGGGCCGAAGACAACTGGTTCGACGGTTCGATCGACGACTTCCGCGTCTATAACCGGGCGCTGAGCCAGGAAGAGATCCAGTACGTCATGCGAGGCGACCCGATGGTCGCCTGGGACGCCAGTCCGTCGAACGGCTCGAATCCTGACATCGACGCCGCGCTGCCGCTAAGCTGGTCGCCGGGCGATGACGCCTCGCGGCACGACGTCTACTTCAGTACGGACAAAAGTGCGCTGGACAACGCGGACACTTCCGATACGACGGGCGTTTATCGAGGCCGCGAGAACGCGACGACCTATATGCCGCCGGAAGGCGTCGAGTGGGGCGGCGGACCCTACTACTGGCGCATCGATGAATTCAATACCGACGGAACGATCACCAGGGGCCGAATCTGGAGCTTCACGGTCGCCGACTTTATTCTCGTGGACGATTTCGAGAGCTACACGGACAACGACACGGATGGGCAAGCTATCTGGCAATACTGGATCGACGGCTTCGGCGTTCCCTCTAACGGAGCGCAGGTTGGCTATCTGCTTCCACCCTATGCCGAGCAGACGATTGTCCACGGCGGCTACCAGTCCATGCCGTTCATGTACGACAATACAGATGGCGTGACGAATTCCGAAGCGGCTCTGGCTTTGACGGCCCCGCGTGATTGGACCCGACACGGCCTGACGGACCTGTCGCTGTGGTTCAGGGGCCAGCCGGCCTCGGTGGGCAGTTTTGTGGAAGCCCCCGCCGGGACCTTCACGATGGCCGCCGCCGGCGCGGACATCTGGGGAACCGCCGACCAGTTCCACTATGCCTACAAGATGCTCACCGGCCCAGGCTCGATCGTGGCGAGAGTCAACAGCCTGCAAGATACGCACATCTCGGCGAAGGCTGGCGTGATGATTCGCGAAACGCTGAACCCCGGCTCGAAACACGCCTTCGCGTGCATGACGGCTGAAAACGGTGTCGCTTCGCAAGGGCGGACGACGACGGACGGAACCAGTTTCACAACGAACGACACCGACGTGACGGCGCCTCACTGGGTGAAGCTCGAACGCGACGCCTCGGGCAACTTCACGGTCTCACATTCAGCCAACGGCACGGCGTGGCAACCGGTCGACAGCGCCGTCCCGACGAACATTCCGATGGCATCGAACGTCTACATCGGTCTGGCAGTAACCAGCCATAACACCGCCGTGACCTGTCAGGCGGTCTTCTCGAACGTCACGACCACGGGCAACGTGAGCGGCCAATGGCAGCACCAGGACGTCGGCATCGCGAGCAATGCGGCTGAGCCGATGTACGTACAACTGTCCAACGCCAACGGAACCTCGGCGATTGTGGCTAATGACGACCCCGCCGCGGCCACGATAAACGCCTGGACCGAGTGGCGCATCCCGCTGCAAGCTTTTGCCGATCAGGGGATCAACCTGGCGGACGTGGACAGCATCGCGATTGGCTTGGGCAGCAAAGGAGGTGTAGCAGCAGGTGGTACAGGTACGGTGTACATTGACGATATTCGGTTGTATCAGCCCACTCCATAGCTGCAAATAGGATTGACTATCAAAGATACTCAGAGAGAGCTGGCGACTTGAATGAGTTGCCAGCTTTTTGTTTTTGCCCCTGCACATTGAGTACGACGGCAATATAGAATTCCTATGACAATCAGCTTTCTTGCAATAAATGGAGGTCCATCTCTACTCAAGTGGGCGAAAATCAGTGTCCGTGGAGATCTTTTGGATGCACGATGTCACTGTGTCTTCGCAACTTTGTTCCAAACTTCGTATCGTCAAGGGGATTAAGGCAGCGGACTTTTACTATGATGAAGTAACTCTTGTTCTCCCTTTTACAGCCCAACCTTATCTCATTACAGCTCACCTGCTGAATTCAATAATCTGCACAGTAACGGGACCAAGCAGACCGGATTTCAATAGAGGCAAATTCTTTTCACCAAACCGTTTTGTCGCAAAGGTGTAGCGACCCGCCGGCCACGATTTCCCCTCAAGCAATCTGGAAGGCCACCGAACGGTTCTGACGTCGGCGTCCGGTTCCATCTGATCGCCAAGCAAACGGTTCGTCCAAAGGTTAGCGACCTCAATCTCCAGGAAATTGTTTCCCGCCTGTGCTACACTGGTAATCTTCCTGCGCCAAGGAGCAGTCCATAC
>CAYZAH010000401.1:0-4691 GCA_964475805.1 uncultured Pirellulales bacterium
TTTCCTGATCGGACTCCTTGCTTTCGACGTGAACTTGCCCTTTGTCACCATCAGCTATAGGGTCGGCGGCTTCCGGTCCCCAATTCAACTCACCCCAAGCGTCGATTTCGATCGTAGCCTCCGACGTTCCCTCTCCGGAACCGGAGGTTTTGGCCGTGGCCACGAGATCGCCGTTTATTGTCGTATCGCCGAACGAGGGATTGTTGATCCCAGAGAAAATGCCGATATATGATCGCGTCACGCTACCTTCGGGCTCACTGTAATTACTGAGGGAATTGGCTTCAACGTCGCCATTGAGCACCACGTTATTGCCGGCTTTGAGATAGATCAAGGCCTCAGCATCCTCGCCGGTGGCTGTATTCTCGATGGCCGCGCCTTTTCCCACGATAACGTCTCCATTGACCGTCAGGTCATGGAAGGCATCGACGCTGATTTCCGCGTGCCCCTGCCCACCTTCAATAGTCAGGTTCTCCAGGGTAATATCCCCCTTATCGTGAGTGGAAAGGCTTATTTGACCCGGAACCGCACTGAGAGTTTCGTCACCGGTTTGCAGACTGCCGAGCGTAAGACCCCCGGAACCGGCGCTCATCAGGATATCGCCCAATGTTGTACTGATCGCGTCGCCGGTGTCCTCGAAGGAGATGAAGCTGTTCTCGCCCGTACCATAAAGTTCGATATTTCCATAGCGTCCGGCGATCCCATTGTCCTCAATATCCTGAACGACAATGCTGTCAGTTGCATGAACGGTCAGGCCCATTCCCGCGTTCGCCATCGTTTCGATATCCTGCTCGTAGAGCGTGTCCGCCTGAGCGGCATTGGCACCATCCGCGATGATGACGTTCGCAGCTTCGACGTCCAGTACCCCGGGCGTGTAACTGGTATTCGTTGGTGAGGCATCCGGAAGAGAAGCGATGCTGAAATGTTCGCCGGCAATTCTGATGGTTCCGCCAGCGCCGGTTGTACTACCGCCCCGCGCACTTATCTCCGTATTGCTCTCGACCGTAACCGTTCCCTGGCTTTCGAGAGTGATGCTTCCCCCGTTGCCGTTCGCTCCCGCGTTCGCCAGAATGCGTCCTGGATTGTCCAATGCGTCGGGCGCCACAATGACCTCCTCTGTTCCATTCAACAGGACGGTCCCGCCATCGCCGCCGGAGGCACTGGCATTAACCGACATCGAGCCTCTATGTTCCACGCGGGCCGCGTGGGCTTCTATTGTTCCGGCCGATGCGGAGAGAATACCGACATTCGTAATCGCCCGGGAGAAAGCATCGCCGGCCGCGAGAATGATTTTACCACCCGGAGCGTTCAGGAGACTACGATTCTGAACGTCCGCGGTTGCATCCAGAGGATCCGCAAGCAACTCGACAACCACGTTGCTGCCGTCCTGAGCCAAGTACACTTTATCGCCGGCGGCTAATACAATCAATCCGTTGGGGGCTATGATCACGCCCCGGTTGATAGCCTTCTTGCCGATCAGGTAGACACTGTCCGCATTGATTGTCGCGCGACTCGAAACCTCTCCGTTACCGCCCTCGAAGTGAAAGTCCGTCGGTGAAGCGCCCGTTGCACCGAGAAAGTCGGCATTGGACATGTTCAGGCCGGAAACGACCAATTGTGAAACGTTCACCTGTGAACCTGATCCGAAGATGACGCCTGCGGGATTGACGATGAAAATGCGCATATCCGCACCGCTAAGTGCGCCGTCGAATTGCGTTGGATTACCTGACGTAATCCTGTTGAGCACGGCGGAATTGGTCAGTCCGGAAGCTTGCAGGAATGTCAACGTCTCGGCCCCACTGGTGTCTATCCCTCCGCTCCATTCGATAACCGACTGCGCCTGGTTCACGGTGACAGCCGTGTTGCCGCCGGTGACGGGAACGATCTTCCCGGTACCCACGGTAAAAGCTCCGCCAGAAGGCGTCGCCAGAACGACTGGCAGTGACGTGTTCACGACGAGACACCACGTCAGAAAATAACATACAGCCTTCCTCCGGGTGGTCGTGGTGTACACTCGGCCAGGCAACCGGCGTCGATTCAAGATATTTGCTACGCTTTTCATCATCCATCCCCTCCACTTGCAGGCAACAATCGCTGACCGAACCGCTTTCGGATCGACGGGAATAGGCGGATGGGCGGGAAGAAAACTCATAACCAACGAACGTCGATGGCGGCTTTCCCCCGTGAATGTCGCCTTATATCCCCCCGACCGCGGGTGCGATGCAAGCCGTTGCGATTTCGTCGCGTGCGGGTGCTGCTTTTATTTTAACGTATTATACCTTTTCCGAATCGCTTTGTCAAGAAGAAGTTTTCTCGCCTGATGCCTCGCGGGCAATTCGGCAAGGTCATTTTCTCTTGAGTCGCCCTATCGACAGTGCTACAATTGTTGGCTTATGGGGTAATCGGATTTCCTTTAGCTTCCTATTGGTCTACCGATATGCGAATAGTCTGTTATTTTCGGACGAAGCACATGAAGAAGTGGCTCTGCACGCTGCTGGTTGTTCTATTTGTCTTTGCCGGCGCATGGGCGAACGCGGAACAGTTCAGTTGGCAGAAAACGTACGCGGAGATTTCCTCAACCGGTGACATCGAGTGGTCACCTCAGCCGTTCAGGTTTGAAAGAGGGGCTTCAGTTCGCTATATCGACTATGAAAACGGGAACGATTCAAACGATGGCTTGACCACAAATACAGCATGGAAACACCATCCATGGGATCCGCAAGCATCGGGAAATGCCCGAAAATGTAAGGGGATTCACACGTATGCGTTCAAGCGAGGAGTGTACTATCGGGGTACGATGACAGCTCTCGAATCGGGCGCGAAAGCAAACCCAATCCGGCTGACAAGCGATCCGGCCTGGGGCACGGGCGAAGCGATCATCTCCGGGGGATACCGAATCACAGACGGATGGAAAAGAGGGACCGAAAACAAGGACATTCCCAAGCCTCAAGACGTCTGGACCGTTGATCTCGATTTCACACCGCGCACCGTATACCTCGTGGAGCCATCGGGACGATTCGCTTCAAGAAATGACAAGATAACGCGCATTCCGCTGGCGCGGATGCCGAACTGGAAAGTATCCGACCCGGAAGACGTCAAGAGCGAGTGGTGGCATTGGGACAACCCGGGACACCCTTATTTTAACCTCACCATGAAAGCCGAGGGTAGCGAAAGGACCCTCGCGATGGGAGTCGACACGCAACATATCACGGGTCCCAAAGACCTTTACATGGGCGCCATCCTATGGGCGGAGTTCGGCTGGGTCGATGGCACTCCGTACCCCTCGTACATTCAGGGATTCGACGCGGAGAAGAGGGCGCTCGGTTTCGAGGGGTATCTCGGCAACGCGACATCACGCATCATTAGCCGGAACCACCGGTATTACCTCGAAGACAAGGCGCAGTACCTTGACGATCCTGAAGGGGAATACTGGTTTGAAAAGAAGGGAACCGGTGGAAGGCTCTATGTTCTCCTGCCGAACGGACAGAATCCGAACACGGCAGTGATCGAAGCGGGCAAAGAAACCACTCTCATCGATCTTACAGGACAAAAGCATATTATCATAAGCGGACTAACGTTCAGATTTACCAATGTGTCCTGGGACCTGACCGAAATTCCGTGGCTGTATTCCCAGAAATTCAGGCTCAAGAAGCACATCTATCCAGCCTGCGTCAGAGTCTGGGGACCCGCCGACGACATAACGGTGGCGAACTGCCGGTTCGAGCACATCAACAACGGCGTGCTGATGAAAGCCGTCAACCCGGGCGACCGCATCGACAACATCATCGTGCGCGACTGCGAATTCCGCGAAACCGATCATAGTGGCATAAACATTGAAGAAGGATTGCTGTGGGGCGATACCCTTCCCGACCGGGCAGGCCATCTGTTCGACGTGAAGATTCTGAGAAATTACCTGTATCGGACCGGTCTGCGTTCTCCCCGAGTAGGTGCGGCAAACGCCATCAACATTGACAATGCAGAGACTCTGGAGGTCGCGGGCAACGTCGTGGAACGGGCCTGGCACGCCGGGATCAACGTTAGCGGCAGCAAGATAAGCGGCAACGTCCGGGACTGTCCGCTGACCCGCATCCTCATTTTCCAGAACAAGGTGACCGATTCGATACGCACGGGCGACGACTGCGGTAATATCGAGACCTGGCAAGGGGGCAGCGCATATGTGTTCAACAATATCTCCGGCAACCCGGGAGGATTCAGGTACGATCACTGGATATCGGACAAAACGTCAAAGACGCCCGGCGGCGCCCGATTCGGAATGGCATATTATCTCGATGGAGCTTTCAAGAACTACTATTTCAACAATATCGGTTGGGGATTGAGCAGTGACATCCGAAGCCCGCACGGCGCCACGGCGATGTTCCAGGAAATCATCAGCTATCAAAACATGTTCTTCAACAATACGGCGTATAACTTCGTCAAAGGGACCCGGCGTCAGGCACCGCAGGCCGGCCGGGACAAGTTCATGGGAAATATCTGGGACGATATTGGCGACTGGGTGTTCTGGCATACCCAGCCGGCACGGACTCCCGACGATGGGAATAAACGGGACGCGGGAAAAATCGAGAAGAGATACGCCCTTGAAACCAATGCGTTTACCGGCAACGTCTTTTACGATATCACAGCGAAATATGGCTCGTTCAAATCATCGGGAAAGTGGGATAGGACGTTCGAGGAAT
>CAYZAH010000402.1:0-4690 GCA_964475805.1 uncultured Pirellulales bacterium
AAATGCAATAGGAACAGACTGATGACCAAAGTTTTCGTAACTGTTGTTTCGAAACACCTGGTCAGGTCGTTACGATTTCTTCATTCTCCCGTCCCAACGGTTTGTGAGGACGCGAAAATAAAGAAAGCTGTCCTTTGTGTTGCTGTCTGGAAAGCTCTTATCCAATTCGGACTGTTTGGCAGATTACATAATGATTAACACAGGGACTGACGTTCGGTAGCGGCGGTAGTGATTCGTCAACAAAAAGTAGGTACATGAGAAAAGTCGAAATCGTCACATGTCCGAATGGTCAAGTCGTGGTAACTACACCATAGCCCCTACAAGAAAGCGACATTCCTCCACAAGTTCTGGAGCACTTCTGAACTCTTGCGGCTGAATTAGTACAGTTCCTCGACGGCTGCTCGTTCTTTTCATTGGTGTTGCGCAGCATTCTGACGGTAAGGACTGGTTCGGGCAGTTTTACAAACGCAGCAGGCCCGCGGGCGAGCAAACACGGATTTGCCTCGCCTGCATTTCTTCATAGAGATAATCGGCATAGACCTTGAATTCTTCGAACGCCTCGTTAGACATGTCATGCCCCATGTAGACGACAACCGAGCAGTTTTTGTCCTCGATGGCCTTCTGAACTTGTGTCATCGCCTCCATAGGATTAGTGGCCGTCACTCGGGAATGTCTCTTGTCGTACAGCGGGTTTCTATACAGTCCGCCACCTGATAGCACCTGTCGAACATGGTCGTAGTAAGGCGATAGGTACGTATTCATCTGCGGGTTCCAAGCATTTGCCGGCGTGCCCAGTATCCTTGCACCATCTCCAAAGCCATGAAGGCACATCCATCGGTACATGGTCGTTATCTGTTCAGTCTGCTCCTCCAGGGTCAGCCCGTCGAATGGCATTAGGTGTTCCCACGTGTGATTCGCAATGAGATGCCCAGCGTACTTCATATCCATCAGCGAGTTGAGTGTTAGGCACGTGGGCCACTCCTCGTCGATCGGACGGCCTATGATGTAGAAGGTTCCGGTCATTCCTTTGCCGGATAGATAGGCTGCTGCATCGTACTGACTGCGAAGACCATCATCGAAAGTATTGATGACAATGGGTGTCGTGGGCGGTGTGACTTCAACTGTGTCCTTGAACAGCATCAGCCTGTCGAGTATGACATGTGGAGTGGCGTTGGCTTTCGTAAAAAGTACGATTGCTATCCGAGCGATCTTCGACCAGTCTATTTCCCCGCTGCCCCCTTCGAATTCCGCTTGAGGCACAATCGCTTCTTTCCATCCGGGGCCGGTACCAGCGGACAAGGTGCAATCCGCGACAATGCCGCTCTCGTCTATGAAGCGGAGCACGACCTTGTAAATGTTGGAAATATCACTCGGGCCATCGCCTTCCGGCATCTTCAGGCGGCAGGCAATACTACACTCGGAGAAGTCTCTCGGTTGGGAGAACTCCTTCATCATGTGGCTATAGTTGTAAGAGCCACTCGCAGGAAGTTTGGTCATAAGGATTGACGAGAAATATTTATCCCCACAGAGATAAGCCTTTTCTCCCCCATACTCGGAGACGTCTTCAATCGTCAGCCCATCCAAGCCGGTCCACTCAGAGGAATCGTCGAAACAATCGATGTACACCGGAGTGATTTCCTGGTACACGGCCCGTGGCGCCACGGCGGATGTGAGGGCTATCAGCTCATTCTCCAGAGCGGCGTTAGCGTCTCCGAAATCAAATTGCCGAGCCCGCGCCGCGACACCCGCGCCGCACAGACTACAAAACGTGATGACCCACACGCTTGATAACAGAACCCTGTTGCATCGCATCGCAAGAATCCTTTCTCCCATGCCCCCCTTAATAGGAGGTAGTATCTGTTCTGGGTTTACGCAACCGATGGTGTCAGCACACTCTTGACATTTACTCACGCAGTGTTGTGATGGAACCTCGCACGAACAAACCCCACATTGCATCTCTCGTGCGAATGGTATACATCTTCGGTAAACCGACACGCACAAATGAATTTTATCCAATAAGTAAACTTCTTGTCAAGGAAGAAACTTTTGCTAATCTGATTTCTCTCACTTTTCTTTGAGTGATCGTACCATATTAGAAGGGTCTTCGCGCAAAGGGCTATCTGCCATCAACCGTACCATGTTGCAGATGGTTGAAAGATACGCTTCTCCTCTATGAAGAGAAATGGCAAGCCTTCTTAACGTCTGTACTCTCCCCTCACGCGCAACAGTCGAGGTTGAAGTCACACCTTCCGTATGACGTTCGGAATGACGCTCGTTTCCGAACTGAAATCCTTCCTATACCCCCTCTCTTACTCAAGCCACGGCACCTTCCCCCTTTTCTCTTCCTAATTCAAGCCTTCTTTTCTAAGATCACATTTGTCGAAATCCGACACGCCTTCTTTACACAAATAGAGAAGATGATTGTGCCCCACCATGGAGAGGTTGTGTGCAAGTGAATTCTGATGTGAAAATGGTGCACTCGATGTCTTCTTTTCATTCCCCATCTTCCGGCCAATGAAAGGTGTGAGTCAAGGAAAACACGTAGTGACTACAGTTGTATGGGAACACAGCAAATTGTAGAAATGTTTTGAGTTTCCCGTGCTCGTGAGAGCTGTGGAAATGTAACCGTGCATTTGCGTTCTATGTTCAATCCAATAGCCATTTGATACTCTGTTATCAGTCCTTTTAAGAAGGGACAGGGAGAATGCAGGGGGCAAACCATGATAGGTGATGCGGAGCGGCATGTCTTTGTTCTTGATGACGAACCCGAGGTCTGCGAGGCCATTAGAAGAATCCTTGAAGCGGTCGGCATCAGAGTCAGTTGTTTTTGTGATCCGGCTGTGTGCGTGGCTAAATTGCGGTCTTTGACCTGTCATTTGCTTATTACGGATCTGAAAATGCCCAGGATGGATGGGATGGATCTATTGAAGGAAGTCAAACGATTAACCCCGTGGGTACCGGTGCTGGTAATCAGTGGCTATGGCGACATTGAAACTGCGGTTAGAGCCATTAAGGCCGGAGCCGTTGACTTCGTTGAGAAGCCGCTATACAAGATGAGTCTTGTCCAGAAGGTCAAATCAATACTGCCTGGAGGGGGTTTCATCGATCCGCGCGTGGGTAACCCTCTGACTCCGGCTGAAACAAATGTCTTGAGACTGGTTCTTGACGGTAGGAGTAGCAAAGAAATCGCCAGACAACTTCACCGGTCTCTACGAACCATTGAGGGGCATCGCAGTAATCTGATGCGTAAGCTCAATGCTGAAAACATTTTTGACCTTCTCAAGAGAGTCAGTACCATGCGACTGATTGACATGGTGAGAAAACAAAAAGTGACAGGTGTGGTTGAGACCCTTGGTTAACGGGGTTGTTTTGTCCTATTGTGGAACCTGCAATCATTCACGAACTTTTAGTCAGCCCGGTATGAATCGGGTCCGATGCGCAGCGCCGCCAAGGCGACTGGAGCGGTCGCCCCAACGGCGTCCGCATCCATAATTATATCTTCTTGAAGCCGTCGAAGGGCGCCGCCTGAAACTCGGGGATAAGCATCCGCACACACTTGAATCATGGCACGACCTCGTCGCCCTCTACGAAGCCTGGGACGAGCCGGAAAAAGCCCAAGAGTGGCGAGACAAACTGACACAAAAGGAAAATTCTGACCTGTGACAAAAGAATCGAAACGCCGTCTTTTCCTGCTCGAAAGCCGCGGAGGCAATACAACCCTACAGCAAACACCCACCACCAAAGAATTCTTGAATTCGTCCATTGGATAGGTCAGGGTGTCACTCACTAAGGCTCGACTCTCGGTCGGGACTCGTCCTGCTTCCGCTGAGCCCGCAGGATATAGTCGCGGTGTGGCGTCAACTCATACTCACGAATTAGATCTTGCACGGTTAACACCGGGTCTAACGAGGCGAGAGTTACCAGGTCTTCGTCGTGGTACCAAGTGACCTCTACTCGCGAGCCGTACTTTTTCTGGATTTCCCGCATCTTGCTCACGTGGAAATCGATCTCGAACACGGTTTTCCCCAACGGCACGACAGCGCCGGCCCATTGCTGGAACATTCCCGTCGTGGCGAGCTTCTCGCCAGTGATATCGTAGATGCTCGCCGGACGGCTCTTCGTCGCAGTGACGACATAATATTGATTGAGCCAAGCCAGCGTTCTGATTTGCCGAGCGGCCGGGTATGCAGACGAAAAGAAGACGATCTTTGCCCCTTTCTCCCTGAGACGCTGCCACTGCTCTCGCCAATTGACGTCGAAGCAAATCTGAATTCCTATTGTGCCAAAGTCCGTTTCGAACACCGGCGGGTCATCCGGCCCCGGGCAAATCCCTCGATTAAGTTCGCCTTCCGTAGGACGAATCTTGTAATACCGCCCAATGATCCGACCCTGTCGGTCGATCAAGATGGCCGCATTGTACGTGCGGTCGTTGTCACGAATGAGGATAGGACAAATCACGTAACACTCGTGCCCTTGGGCCCATTGCGACAAGCGCTTCGTAGTGGCACCCGGGACCGTCTCCGGCTCTCCACTTGTGAATGACTCTGGGAGGCAGGCGATATCGGGGCGAAAGGAGGCGGCTCGGTCCAGTCGCGTCAACGTGGCCTCAATCAACGTCTTTCCTGTTCTGTCTTGGAGTCCGTCCTGTGAGACGGTAACTACCCGCACTATGGCGTTGCGCGGTTCCCCC
>CAYZAH010000403.1:0-4683 GCA_964475805.1 uncultured Pirellulales bacterium
TGCAAATCTCGATGCTCACAGGTACTCACATCCCCCGACGACGTATCAACCTTGCACACGTAGCGCCGGTCTATCATTTTTTGAGGTTGTGAATATGGAAGTTCAGAGAATGTTCGAGAGAAGTGAGTCTCTAATTGTCGCCAGCAAAGGAGAGGTTTATATCAAGAGGATGATAACGCCCACGGACTCGTTGGTAGCCGTGAACGACAACGTTTACAACAAGATCAACACCGCCATGGCTCGAACGAAAGCCAATCGTCGCACAACGGTCAAAGCGCAAGATCCATAGTCCTTAGTCCTCGCCGGAGGGCTCGATCACGTCAACAGAGAGAACCGGTTGTGGCTCGACATTCTCCCGTCACCGATTTTATCGGTCATGTGATCCTTTGAAACAAGCCGTTGCGTTTTTCTGAGAACGGGAGGGTCACTCTCTATTTCAACAATCGACCCATAAAACGCCGCTATCAATACCAAAATTGCCGATTTTTGAAGATTTTTTCAACTTATTCGCGACCAAATCCCGATTTAGTAATAGATGTTGGAGAAAATCCTGTGCGTTGAGACGGACCCAGGTTAAGACGGGGTGATTTCTTGCCGATCAGGAGCGTACCGGCAGAAGCTGATTTGGCTGAGCAAACAAGGAAGGTCACTTACCGAACCTCTTATAATGTCGGGGCGCGGAAGAGCAATATCCTAATGTGACCCGTTACGAAACGCACAATTGGCAGGACTGAATCGGTGGCTAATCGTATGAAAATCTTCATGTTGGGCTGGGAATTCCCCCCGTTCATCAGCGGCGGCTTAGGTACCGCCTGCTATGGTCTGACGCGAGCGATGGATCAGCTTGGCATGGAAGTCACGTTCGTCCTGCCCAAGATGGTCGAGAGCAGCTACACGACGCACGTCAGATTGCTGACGCCGGCCTCACAGAAATCCGCAGCCGCCTTCATGATCGAAGGCATGAAGAACGTAAGGTTCCGCGCCATCAATTCACCCTTGCAGCCCTACTCCAGTGCGGACGTCTACCAGCATCGCATTGAAGAGACTCTGAGAAAGAAACAACGGTGGTACGGAAAGAACAACGACTCGTTTTCAATGCCGAAAGACTATTGCGGTGACATGTACGCAGAAGTTCATCGCTATGCCGCGATAGCCGCCGAGCTGGCCGAAGATGAGCAGTTCGATATCATCCACGCTCATGACTGGATGACCTTCCCGGCGGGAATGGCCGTAGCCGCCGTCAGTGGGAAGCCTCTGGTGGTCCACATGCATTCGACCGAATTCGACCGCAGTGGTGAGCATGTCAACCAAATAATCTACGATATCGAACGGGCCGGCATGGAACGCGCCGATCACGTTATCACCGTCAGCCACTTCACACGTAACATCATCGTCAGCCGATACGGAATCAGCCCGGATAAGGTGGACGTCGTGTACAACGGCGTCGAACGTCTGGGTGGCTGGACTTCCGATGACGTGGGCATTACCAAGGATGAAAAGATCGTCCTATTCCTGGGGCGTATCACTATGCAGAAAGGTCCGGAATATTTTCTCATGGCCGCCCGGAAAGTCCTGGAGGTCATGGACAACGTCAAGTTTGTCATGGCTGGCTCGGGCGATCTGATGCGACACGCCATTGAGATGGCGGCCGGTTTGGGCATTGGGCACAAAGTCCTGTTCACGGGCTTTTTGCGAGGCGAAGACGTGCAGAAGATCTACAAAATGGCTGATTTGTACGTCATGCCTTCCGTGTCCGAGCCCTTTGGTATTGCGCCGCTGGAGGCGTTGGACCACGACGTGCCCGTCATCATCAGCAAACAAAGCGGCGTCTCCGAGGTTCTCACGCACGCGCTCAAGGTGGACTTCTGGGACGTTAATGAGATGGCCAATAAGATTGTCGCCGTGCTCAGGTATCCGCCGCTGCAAATGACGCTGCGCAGCCACGGGAACTTCGAGGTCAGACGGCTGCGCTGGAAAGAGACGGCCATCAAGTGTGCCAGAGTTTACCAGAAGATGCTGGTTCCAGTCTAACGTTCACGGAAGGATGACCCCAACACCGCGTCCGAATCGAGCGGAGGACCGCCGGACGGATGCACAAGACGAGACACAAGATTATGCCTTCGGTATGCTTCTATTTTCAGGTCCACCAGCCCGTGAGGCTGAGGCACTACACCGTCTTTGACAGAGACGATCAGTACTTCGACGACTATCAAAACGGTGCGATTTGCAGGAAGGTGGCGAACAAGTGCTATCTGCCCGCTAATCGCCTGCTTCTCGATCTCGTGCGCCGGTTCCGAGGCAAATTCAGGATCGCCTACAGCATTACCGGAGTGCTGCTGGAGCAGTTCCAACGCTATACACCCGAGGTGCTCAGCACGTTCGACGCCCTGGCGGAGACCGGCTGCGTCGAGTTTCTGGCCGAAACATATTATCATAGCCTGAGCTTTCTGTACTCGCGCGACGAGTTTGTCGAACAGATTAACAAGCACATCGACACGATCGGGTACTTCTTCGGTCAAAAACCCAGAGTATTCAGAAATACTGAACTGATCTACAATAACGATCTGGCCACTCTGGTCGAATCCATGGATTGCTTCGACGCCATCATTACTGAAGGCGCCGACCACATCCTGGGTTATCGGAGCCCCAATTTCGTCTACCAACCCAAAGGCTGTGACAAATTGAAGCTTTTGCTGAAGAACTACTCGCTCAGCGACGACATTGCCTTCCGATTCTCGAACCGTCACTGGCCCCAGTGGCCGCTCACGGCGGAGAAATTCGCGCAATGGATTCACAACGTCAATGGTAATGGCAACGTCGTCAACCTGTTCCTGGATTACGAGACGTTCGGCGAGCACCAATGGGAGGATACCGGCATCTTTGACTTCATCCGGCATCTTCCACAGGAGATTCTCAGTCACCCCGACAACAACTTCAAGACGCCGAGCGAGGTTGTGCAGCGTTACGATAGCGTCGATACCGTGGACGTGCCGCACATTATCAGTTGGGCCGATACAGAAAGAGACCTTTCGGCCTGGCTGGGAAATCCCATGCAGTCCAATGCGATCCACGAGCTTTATCGCCTTGAGAAGAGGATCAAAGAGACTAATAACGAAAACATTATCAACGACTGGCGAAAACTACAGGCGTCGGACCATTTTTACTACATGTGCACCAAATACTTTTCCGACGGTGATGTGCACAAATACTTCAATCCTTACGACTCGCCATACGATTCTTACATAAACTTCATGAACGTGCTGGGTCACCTGGATGGCCGTTGTGCCGGAGCGGGCGCGTAGTGCTCAGCGTCGGAGAACGATGGTCCGGTTTGCAGCCGGCTGGGTAGAGGCTTCTTTTCTCCAGGTAACCACCGCACCGCCAGCCTGGATAACCCGTAGAGATTCGTGGCAGCTCGAAACGATGCGAGTCTTCTTGGACAGGATTGGAGATTTCGCGACGAGTTTTTCGGGGGAAAGATCGTGCTGACACCTCAAACGGCCAGCGATGCGACAGTCATCCACGTGCCAACCGCCGGGCGGGATATTGAAACACTTCTTACAAAGGAATGGCTATTGACCAATGGGCGGGGCGGCTACGCATCCTCAACAGTTGCCGGCTGTAATACGAGAGGCTATCATGGCCTGCTCGTCGGCTCGTTGCAGCCGCCCATCAAAAGGGTCATGGCACTATCGAACTGCCTGGAGACGGTCACCACCAAAGGGCAAACCTTCGACCTTTCGACCTTCGAGTTCCCGGACAGAGTCGCACCGGCGGGTTTTGAATATCTAAGAGAATTCCGCCGGGACATAGGCGTGCATTTCGATTATGCCCTCCCAGGTGTCGAGCTGACCCGCTCAATCTACCTTCTGCGCCAGGAAGACACGGTGGCTGTCGTGTACGACTTCACCCGGCTGCAAGAAACCGTAGATTTCGTTATCCGGCCGTTTATCGGCCTGAGAAACTTCCACACGCTGCAAAGATCCGACGCACCGTTACGCTCTGCTCGGCTTGGGGCAGCGGAAGACGAATTGGCCGCCCGCCTCGATGCACCGGGCGGTTGCAGCCTGCTCTTGCGCTGCCCTTCCGCCCGCTACGAGAAATATCCGCAATGGTGGTTCAATTTCACATATCGCGCTGAAAAAGAAAGAGGCCAGGGCTTCACCGAGGACCTCTGGACGCCCGGCTGCTTCAAATGCCAAATTGACTCGCCCACCAGGATCGTTCTTTGGGGCCACTTGAATACACCCGAAGGTGAGGACGGTCGCGTGCAACGAAGAGAACGCGACATTGACACGATCCGCCAGGATTTGCACGAATACCAACATAGTCTGCTACGCCAAGCCCGGGACGTCGGCGCTGAGACATCAGAGCGGACACAAAGTTCTGGACTCCTCGATATTCTCTGCCTGGCTGCGGATCAGTTCGTGGCCAAGCGCAAAGTGCACGGTGCTTACAGCACAACCATCCTGGCCGGCTACCCGTGGTTTGCCGATTGGGGCCGCGACGCCTTCATCTCTCTGCCCGGCTTGCTGCTGATCACCGGCAGGTTCGAGCAGGCAAGATCGGTCCTGACCACTTTCGCCGCCGCGGCGGACAAAGGGATGATCCCAAACCGTTTCGACGATTACAGTGACACGGCCCATTTCAACAGTGTGGACGCTTCTCTTTGGTTTATCAACG
>CAYZAH010000404.1:0-4682 GCA_964475805.1 uncultured Pirellulales bacterium
GATTTCTTCCACGTGGACCTGATAATTCTATCATCTGGCAGGGTATTAGTCAAGCATTTTCGGCCTCTGTCCGCCCGGACGTGACACGTTCGTTTGAGCAAACTTCTCTCCGGACTTTGGAACGATGCCAATTCTCTTGACGGGTCCGGCGGTCTCGGTTCTAATGATGTGCCGACTCGATAAGAGCGCTGGTAGCACGTGGACGGGATGAGAAGATCAGAAATTCAGACGGGATAACAGGATCGACAGGATAGATTGTAGGAAAGGTTCAAATCAGATGAAAGTAAGTCAGCGAGCTAAAGAGGTGCCTGCTTCGGCGACCATCGCGGTCACCTCGCGGGCACAGGAATTGAAAGCTCAGGGCGTAGACGTCGTCGGTTTCGGTGCCGGCGCCCCGGATTTTGATACGCCCGAGTATATTAAGGATGCGGCTATCGCCTCGCTTAAAGCGGGGCAGACGAAGTACACGCCGGCGGCGGGCATCCCCCAGTTGCGGGCCGCCATCGCTGAAAAGCTGAAGAAGGAGAACGGCCTGGACTACAGCCCCGATCAGGTCATCGTCAATATCGGCGGCAAACACTCGGTGTACGAGGCGATGCAAGCGGTGCTCGATCCGGGCGACGAGGTCATCATGGGCACCCCGTACTGGGTTACGTATCCGGAGACGATCAAGCTGGCCGGGGCGACGGCGAAGATCATTCAGACCGATAAAAGCACTGGCTACAAAATCACGCCTGAGCAGTTGCGCCAGGCCATTACGGAAAAAACCGCCATGCTGCTGCTCAACTCGCCAAACAATCCGGGCGGCTTCACGTATACTCCTGGAGAACTAAAGGCTATTGCTGCGGTTCTCGAAGGAACGAACGTGTGCGTTCTTTCCGATGAGATCTACGAAAAACTCATCTATGGTGATACACAGTTTGTGAGTTTTGCCTCCCTGAGCGAAGACGCCTATAATAGGACCCTGACGCTCAATGGATTCAGCAAAGCGTTCTCCATGACCGGCTGGCGTCTCGGTTATGCGGCGGGTCCGGTGGACGTCATCAAGGCGATGGGGCGGCTTCAGTCGCACATGACGTCGAACGCCGTCACATTTGGTCAGTACGCTGCCGTCGCGGCTCTCGGCGAGCCTGCGGCGGAGACGATAGAAAACATGAGAAAGGAATTCGAGCGCCGCGGCCAGTATATGACCGAGCGGTTGAATGGTATGCAAGGCGTCGAATGTTGCGAGTCAACCGGCGCTTTTTACTGTTTCCCCGATGTTTCAAGCCATTTTGGCCGAAGTATTCAAGGCGTCAAGATCGGCGGCAGTATGGATTTTGCCAAAGCGCTTCTGGATCAGGCCAATGTCGCCGTGGTTCCGGGCTTGCCTTTCGGTTGCGACAGTAACGTGCGTCTGAGCTACTGCTGCTCGCTCGAACAGATCACCAAGGGATTAGACAGATTAGAGGAATGGCTAAGTCAGTAAAGACGAAGAAACGCGGCAACTCATCCAACTCAAAAGGGGACAGTTCGTCCGTCTCTGAACAGGCCACCATCGATCCATCGAATCGCGCCCTGGCGGGTTGGCCGGTCATCGTGGGCTGGGTGGCCATGATGGTGTTCACGTTTCACGCCTGCACGCACATGGTCGCCGCCGGAGACACGTGGGTTGCGATGGCGTGCGGGCGACACTTCGTCCACCATGGCGTCGATACCGTCGAGCCGTTCAGCGCCAACTCGCATAAGCCGGGGCCGACGCTGGAGGAAGTCAAGACCTGGCCTCCCTGGGCGCAGTGGATCACCGAGAAGGTCGGTCTCAAGACGGTCAAGGCCGTGCACCCGACTGGCTGGATTGACCAAAACTGGCTGACGCATGTCATTTTCTATCTGCTCGTTCCAAAGTCCTCTTACGCTGACGGTGTGAGCTTTACGTCCGACGCCTTAGTCTACTGGAAGTTTGCCATCTACATCGCGAGCGTGATCTGTGTCTACTACACAGGCCGGCTGTTGGGTGTCAATCCGGTGCTCAGCGCCGTCTTCGCCAGCTTCGCTATGTTCGCCGGGCGGTCCTACCTCGACGTTCGTCCGGCGGGTTTCTCGAACCTGCTGGTGGCGGTCTTTCTCCTGATCCTCGTCCTGGCCAGTTATCGCAACATTCTGTATATATGGTTGCTTGTCCCACTGACCGTTTTCTGGGGCAACGTCCACGGGGGATACATCTACGTCTTCATTATGCTTGTGCCCTTCGTGGGGCTTAATCTTTTGACGGCGTTGTCCAAAAAAACGTTCCATTCCATCGGGTTGCGTGGGGTAGGCCATACCGTTGCGGCGGGTTTCGTCACCCTCGTTGCGGTGGCCGTGTTCAACCCGTTTCATCTGACAAATTTCACCCACACGTTTGTCATCAGCGTCAGTAAAAACGCCGCGCGCTGGCGGGCCATTCACGAATGGATGCCTGCCTTCGACTGGACGAATCGCGTCGGCACGGGCTTTCCATTTCTGGTGCTGTTCGTTCTTGGCATCGGCCTGGTGTTGCTCTGGATATTTTCCCGCTTCATGATCCCCAGACTCCTGAAGGCACCCAAGAATGAGCTTCGAGTTCAGGAAGAGACCTTCGGCGTACAATGGAAGATATTCGGCGTCGCCCTGACTATCCTGATATTCTGGGTCGTCTTTATCAGCTTTTCGTTGCTCGGCCTTGATCCGGCCAGTTTCTTTTTCTGCGCCCTCTTCGCCGGTATCCTGCTGCTGAGCATCTACAAGAATATCTACCTTGTGTATCTGGTGATTCCATTAACACTGCTGGCGGTATGGACGGGACACTCTTATGCGGGCCATGCAGGCAGATACATCTATCCTTTTGTTCTGCTACCGGCATACGTCATCCTGTACGTTGTGGCTTCGCTGCTATCAAGAGAAGTCCAGGACAAGTACGACCCTCTTCATATGGCCTTTATTGCTTCATCAGCCGTGGTTTCCCTCCTCCTGATGGGCATGATCATCAATCCGTTCGACTCGGAGACCCTTTGGAGCGTAGGGCGGTTCTTACCGCTGCACCGTATCTGGCGTCCCGTGTATGAACGCAACGTCACGCTGAGCTATGCAAGCCAGTTTCACATGCTCTATATCGTAAACGCGTTTGCCATTTTTATCTGGTTCGGGTGGCCTCAATTGAGGAAGTTTGTCACCGACACGACCAAAGGAAAGCAGGCCCAACCGGAAGACAACAGCTATCATGCGCCCAAGATTGACCTGGCAATCATAATGATTGCGGCATCGACAATCTACATGGCGTATCGTTCCCGCCGCTTCATCCCGATCGCGGCGATCGCGGCGTGCCCGATCGTAGCGATGTTCATCGAACAAATCATTCATGCCGTCTCCGCGGCGAGAAACTTCCACGCCCACAAGAATCTGGCGGTTCGGCCGATGTCACGCGGCCTGCAATCGTTCCTTGCCGTGACCGGCACGGTGGTAGTTGCGTTCCTCGCAATGGGGTGGGGGCTGAAGTTCAAGCGGGTCTACCTGGATGCCTGGCCCCCCGATCCGAAATTCAGCTCCGTCTTTATGCGGATGACCGCCTCCGACGCCAAACCGTTCTATGCCATGAAGTTCATCAGGGACAACCACCTTGAGGGCAAGATGTTCAACTACTGGACCGAGGGTGGCTTCATTGCCTGGGGGCAGCAGCCCGATCCGAAAACAGGGCGCACACCTTTGCAGCTCTTTATGGACGGCAGGGCACAAGCGGCGTACAACCGCAACGCCTTCGATCTCTGGTCGCACATTATGGCCGGAGGGCAAGTGACATATAATATTGTTCAGCGAACAATGGAACGTGACCAACCCATTACGGCTGCCGACTACGCGGAGATCGGCCGATGGATGGATGAACAGCTCAGGGCTTATAACGTCTGGGTAGTTCTCATGCCGGCTTCGGTATTCGATGATCCGGATAAACAACTGAAGTATTACGCTTTCAAAGGACTCGAGCTTCACCCTGACTGGCGTCTGGTGTTCTACAATAGAAGACAGAAACTTCTCGTCAATATCAAAACGCCGCGCGGCAAAGAGCTTTTCGACGGCATCTTCGATGGACGCACGATCTACCCTGACGAATATCACGCCAACCTCATGCGTGCGCACACCTGCCTCTTCTATCTTCCTCAACTGGCCGACAAGAAGAGGGGGCTTGATTTTGCCATGAAAGCCTTCGAACTGAATCCGTCGCCGACTCCAATGGCGGAAATGTTGGCTTTCGGCGCGAGCTTCCCGGATCTGAGTGCCGAGGTCGACAAGTTTTGCCGGGAGTACATGGATAAGTATATAGAAAGGCGGGACCAATGGGCCGGGCAGGATGGGGATCGTCTTCGAGTCGATGCAGCCCGATTGGCCAGCTTCCATCTGAAGCTGGTCGCCCGAACACAGAAGGACGCAGAATTGGAACGTTTCTACGACATTCAGGAACGAGAATGTGTGAATGAAATGATCCGGATGGGGCAAACCAAGAGGTGGTGATGGTTGCGATCAGCGTCTTCTTCCCCTGTTACAACGAGCAGCAGAACGTGGGCCGGATCGTCGAAGACGCGCTGAAAGTCCTCCAGCAGCTTAATGCTGATTTTGAAGTAATCATCGTCGATGACGGCAGCTCGGATGAGACAGGTCGAGTGGCAGATGAAATCGCCGCGCGGGATAGCCGA
>CAYZAH010000405.1:0-4681 GCA_964475805.1 uncultured Pirellulales bacterium
GGCTGCGTAACGTCAAAAGACTGGTCAGGCCGTCGGCCAGTCGTCGGCCGATTTCCTGGAAGAGCCTTTCTTCCTCCGGAGTCCACACACGCGGATAAGCACATTGGTGCAATCCGAACACCCAGGGAAGGCCCGCTTTGGGATGGAGGGCCATTCCAATCATGGACTGATAGCCGAATTGTTCGGCGACGCTCGAAGGAAGGGGATGCTCGGCCCCAGGACCGAATCTGACCGGCCCATCGCTGGCCAAAAGAATCCTCCTGAATTCAGCGATCTCATCGTCTGTCTGCATCTTCGTGCCGGGGCTGATACCTGGATACTCTGGTCGTGCGCGCTCCATCGGCACCGACCAGGTAGGCGAATCCGGATCGCACGGGTAGACAAAGAACGCACGATCACATTCGAGAATATCAAGCACTTCACCCAACACGCTACTCATCATCTCCTCGAGACTGTCCGTTCCCTGGATAGCTCGATTAACCCGAGCCATGCTCTCAAGGAAATGGACTTGGGCCAGTCGCCTCTGTTCCGCAATCACGCGTTCGGTGATATCCTGGACCATGCCAATCGCCGAAACAGGTTCGCCGTCGCTATCGAACTCTATTTCCGCTTTCTCCCGGACCCATTTCACAATGCCCCCCGCGACGATGCGGTGCTCGATATCGTAAAGCCCACCGTGCAGGGCCTTTGTCCATGACTCCCTTACATGAGCTATGTCCTCAGGGTGCACAATGCCCAGAAAGTCCGCTTCCGCCAACGGCCGGCCGACGAGTTCGCCAAAAATACGATAGGTCTCGTCCGACCAGGTCAATCGGCTTGTTCTGAGGTCCAGGTACCAACTGCCCACGTGAGCCAATTCCTGGGCACGCCTAAGCTGGCCCTCACTCTCTCGCAGCGCGTTTTCCGCCTTCACGCGGTCCGTAAGATCTTTGTAAACCGCCACTATCTCACCCGACGGAAGCTTATAAACGTAGTTCTCTCTCCAGCCGACAAGCCGGTTGTCTTTGTAGAAAGAAACCGGATGGTGCTGAGGCACCCCAGTCTTCCAGACGTTCTGAAATACGTCGAACAAGCCAAATTCTTTGACGCCGGGGAAAACGTCAACGACGCTCTTGCCGATCACGTCCTCCTTCTTGACGTCGTCAATCTGTTCGCCCGCCTCGTTGAAGTCCAGGAAGACGAAATCTTCCCCTTCACCGCGCGAGACGAAGACCGCGACTCCACTACTCATGTGGTGAAAAAGCTCTCTGTAACGAACCTCGCTGGTCCTGATCGCCTCCTCGCTTCGCTTGCGTTCGGTGATGTCGACGTAGGCCGCCTGGATAGCCGGCTTGCCTTGATACTCGACCAGGCAGGCGTCAATCTCCAGCCATCGAACCGAGCCGTCCTTCCGTATTCCACGCAATTCATACCGTTCCGACAGAGGGCTTCCATTCAAACGCTGCGCGTGACGCTCCCAGACCATCTCTCGATCTTCGGGATGAACGAACGCCTGGACCTCGTCCGGCGACATCGCCAGCATCTCACCCATAGTGTAGTCCGTGATCTTCGCCATAGTCTCATTGGCAAAAACGACACGCCCTTCCTGAAAGATCACGAGGCCCTGTAACGAATGATCCACCAATGAACGATACGCCTCTTCGGCTCGCTTACGCTCGGTAATGTCTTTTACAAAAACTGAGATTCCATCCTCACTGGGATAGGCATTGATCTCCAAAAAGTAGTGTTTGTCTTCGAGTCGGTACTCATTCTCAAAACTTTTCGGCTGCTTTTTCTTCAATACATCCTGATACACGGCAGCCGCCTTTTTGGTTTCTTGCGTATCCGGAAAAATCTCAAAGATGGTTTTTCCAATAACCTCCTCAGCTTTAATCCCTGTCAGGTTCTCCGATGCCTTGTTCCAGTATGTATATTTTAATTCAGTATCCAGAGCGAAGAAGACATCCGTGATACTGTTAGCAAGCTCCCTATATCTATTCTCGCTCTCTTTCAGGTCTCGAAGAATAATTAAACTCGTCAATGCATCCTCAAGCCTTCTACCAATTTCTTGTAAAAGTCTTTCTTCCTGCGATGTCCACACCCGGGGATAAGAGCACTGGTGCATAACGAAATTCCAGGGTTTACCTATTTTCGGGTACAAAGCCATAGTCATTTGGGACTGGATATTGAATTGTGCTGCAATTTCGGTCGGTAGTTGCTCCTTGTAATCAGGTCCGAACTTCACAGGACCATCTGCAGCTCTTGAAATCCTGAATACCCTGGCAACCTCCGGATTCATAGGAACCTCAAGCCCCAGAGCAAAAGTGCCAGGCCACTTTGGTTTCGTGCGCTCGATCGGGGCTCGCCACATAGCTGCCTCTGGATCGCACGGATAGACCAGGCTGGCGCGGTCGCAATCAAAGAGAGAAAGCACTTCGTCCAGGACATCACTCATCATCTGTTCAAGATCATTGGTACCCTGAATGGCACGGTTGACCTTATCCATACTTTCCAAGAATCGAAGATGGGCCAGTCGTTCCTGTTCCGCTTGTTTACGCTCGGTGATATCCTGGTTGACTCCGTATGTTTTGATGACTCGGCCTTGATCGTCTCTGACTGTTGAGAAACGAACAGCGACGTGCCCGATTTCCCCGTCCGCGTAAATCATACGATGTTCAAGGTAGTTACCTGGTTGAGAATCCGGATTTTCAAATACGTCACGGCATTTTGCTTTGACTCTTTCCCTGTCATCGGGGTGTACAAATGTTTCAAAATACTGACTACACGGCATTTTATGTCCGCCGACTTTATCTGCAGTGGTACGAAGGATCTCATAGAAATGGTCGCTGAATGTATATAACTCATTTAGTACATCATGCTCCCAGTACGCCAGTTTTGCGAGTTTGGCTCCTTCAGATAACTTGCTTTCGCTAGCGCGAAGAGATTCCTCCGCACGTTTACGTTCGGTGATATCGTGAGAGACGATCTGAACGCCGACGCATTGGCCCTCATTTCCACGAATCGGACTATACGTCGAGACAAACCACTTTTTGCCGATTGGAAGCTCGACCTGTTCTTCGTATTTTTCGCTTTGTTTCTTTTCAGAAATCCGATGAATTCTCTCGATGATCCGGTCGCCTCGGACTTTGCCGAATATCTCGTGAGCTGTTTTGCCCGAGTAGTTTTCCCAGGTTCCGCCGAGGTCGTCCGTCGCCCTTGTATTAAGGTACTGGATCCTGCCTGAAAGGTCCCAATAGCCGATCCCGCAACCGGCGTGCTGTAATAGGAGTCTGTGTTTTTCCTCACTGGTCCGCAATGCCTCTTCCGCCTTCTTGCGCTCGGTGATGTCCTGATTGACGCCGTACGTCTTGATGGTACGCCCTTGGCTGTCCTTGACCACGAGGTAACGAACGGAAACGTAGCCGATTTGGCCGTCGCCATAGATGAAACGGTGTTCGCCCCCACCACAGAAATCCGGATCGCTCGTATCCGTGGCCCTTTGAATCTCTTCGCGCAATTGTAGCATATCATCAGGATGCAAAAATAGTTCCGCATACTGGCGAGAGGAAATGCGATAGCCGCCGACTTTTTCAGCCGACGTGCGATAGACAGAGTAGAATTGATCGTTGAAAGTGAATACGTCGTTGGTTGCGTCATACTCCCAATAGGCCAGCTTGGCAATCTTCATGGCCTGAGATAGCCGCGCCTCACTGATGCGCACGGTCTCTTCGACCCGTTTGCGTTCGGTGATATCGCGTATCACTCCGGTGATTCCGGATTGGCACCTCTTTAGTGAAGGCGTGCTTATCTCCACGATCCTATGGTTGATTTCCAATTCGTACAACTCGATAGGCTCGCCTTTGAGCGCTTGGCGCACCGCTTTAATCAAATGAGGGATATCCTTTGCTTTGGCGAATCGCCTGGCAAGGCTAAAACCACTCTTACCCACGACCTGTTCGCGTGGAATACCCGTTATCCGAGTAAACGCCGGATTCACGTCAATAACCCTGGCCCTCTTGTCCGCATAGACGATCCCGTCTCTGGCTCCGTTGAAAATCGCCCTGTGCTGCTCCTCACTTCGACGTAGAGTTTCCTCCGCCCTCCTTCGTTCGCTGATGTCCCTTATGAGATGAACGGCACTGTTCGTTCTACCCTTATCGTCGACTATGGGGTCCGTTGAGACCTCTATCCACATATTCCTTTCCGGAATATAAAGCTCCGCCTCTTCACGCTTGCCGCTCGATAGAGCTCTTTTGAGTGGACACTCTTTGGGAGGCCCATTCGTTCCATGGACTGTCTGCCAGCATGTCTTCCCGATGATCTCCTCAAGTGGTTTGTTAAGAAGACGCGACGTCGCCAGGTTGGCGTGAGTGATTCTCGAATGGCTGTCAATGACCATGACCGAGTCTTCCATGGCATTGAAGGTGGCCTCCCACAGCATACAGACCTTGGCGGGAACATCATCCACATTCCCATGCTTGTCTATCTGGCTATGTACGCGCTCCAGTCTTGCCTCGCGCGCGCGTGACTTCGTGGTCTCGTTGACGGACATGTTTCCACTGGCTTCCGAGCCTTGCATGTGGTGTTCCCTCACAATAATAGGCCGTTAGAGATAGTTGCAGCCCCCCGGGGCAGACATTGAGACCGAAACGACTCTTTTGGGACTTCGCACTAGCGTATGTTACCGTTACAAGTTCTGGCC
>CAYZAH010000406.1:0-4675 GCA_964475805.1 uncultured Pirellulales bacterium
CGCCCATACCACCAGCCCCCAGACCAATCGGCTCGTGAGCATTAGCTTGCGCAGACTGACTACCAGTCCGTGAATGTTGCCGTCTGGTTGGATACTTGTCCGTTTCATGGTTCGACTCTTATGGCCTTAGTTTTTCGCAGATGCCCCTACGAGAACCGTGTCTTTGTTACGCTGCATGTGCCAGAGCTTTTCGCTAATGGCAGCTTCCGGCGTCGGGTCTTCAGGTAGGAATATCTGGCGAAAGAACGTGCCGCGAGAAGAAAGCAACAATTCCTGGTTGGCCTCGTCATATTTCCATCGCCAGATACTCAGCCGCCACGGCTCCACAATGCAACCCCGCTCCTTGTCCCATTCCCCACCGATCTCTCCGAAGTTGGTCGGGGCGAACCGGCGTCGCAGATTCAGCAATGTCAGGACTTCCCTTCCATCCTTGCTCTTCATCACGCCCAAGAGCTTTTTATCATTGTAGAAATCTCGCTGACGCCGGACACAGTCTTCGGCAAGAGCAAAGAGCTTTTCGTCCCGTTGCCCGGGCCAGCCGACGAGATACTTGCCGTCCTTCCTGGCGGCTAAGTAGAAGTCCTCGCCGAAAGCGGATTTCACGACGAAGGTCCCGGGATTGTCACCACGCTCTGTCGGCACGGGAGTGAGCGAATCGCATGTGACCGCCTGAACGGCGTCATTCGGTCCGAAGGTCATCCCGGCGATCTTCACCGTGACATCCGCGGCAATGTCTTGTCCTTCGTCCAGCATCTTGATCTTCGCGACGTAAACGAGGTCCTTCAGCGTGGAACCTTTCGCGCCTCGCTGCTTGCTGCGAAGGATAATTCTTTGGGTCTTCTGCTCAGTTTCCAGGTAGAGCGCAACGCTGTAAAGATGCCCCTCAAGCGTCTCACCGCTATTGAAGATGACCGTGGAAGCCAGATACCTCAGCGGATAGACCTGGCCCCAGAATTCCTTCTTGGCCGGTGTGTAATCGGCAACGCCTGTCTTCTCATCATATTTGGTCGTCTCCACGAACTTCCAGTCCTGGCGCAACTCCTCTTTCTCGGGGTAGAACCGCATTTCCCTCACCGGCTCGAACGTGAACTGACGGACTTTGCCGTATTGGACGTCCTCGCCCGTGACCATATCACTCGTCTTGAGTTTGCCGCCCTCTGGGATATTCAGCTTGAACTTGCGTCCCGCCGTCAGGGCGATCTTGCCGGTCAGTACGTTGCCGTCGGAGAAATAAACCGCCGCTTTCCGTACGGACGCGCGAACAAGTGCGGAGCCGCTTAGAATAACGAGCAAGATTAACAGCGTTAGCCATCCGGTGCCAAATCCTGGAAACCGTGAGATTGCTGGATTGTTTCGCCTCGCTCGCAATGACACATTACGCCGTGCACGTGTCATTGCGAGGAGCGCAGCGACGAAGCAATCTCCGCCTACACGCTTGAGGTTGCCACTCCCTTCCAGTTCGTTCAGAAATTCACTTGCCATGTAGTTCCAGTCTATAAAAGGTTCATCCTCCGGCGAATGATCCATTCCAGAACCAAGATACCAATAAAGAGGAGAATATAAACGTAATTGTCTTCGATCAGCGGGATTTCCATACTCACGGTCCGGCTGAGAATCCGGCTACGTAACGTCCCGATCAAGTTCTCGAATTCGCCTTCGCGGAAGTATCTACCGCCGGCCTGAGCGGACAAGCTATTGAGAAACGCATGATCGACTTCCAGATTCGCCCCCTCATTCAGCCGTGTTCCCACGACGATTGTTTTCTGGTAGGACTCCAGCACCTGATCGCCCTCCAGAGCATCTAACTCGAAACGATACTGAGCGCTGCGGGAGAAATTCACCTTGGCCGTGAACGTGTTCGTGCGGCCCATGACAGGCTCGACGGGTACTGACGTGGATTGGCCGTCCAGGTTCATTCGAGCTTGGAGCCGGAGTTGGCCCGCCTCGTGGCGTCCGGCGACGCTGATGGTCGCCAAGGCGTCCTCACCCGGACTGTACTGCTTCTGGTCCCACTGCACGGCGATGAATCGCTGCCCTTCTTCCCAATCCGTCATGTTCTTGACCGTTTGTCGCCAGAAGCTCCCAAAAGCCTCCCTCAACTCTTCCGAGGCTCGGCACCACTTCCAGAGGGTATTGGTCGCCACGGCCATCGTCTGTCCCTGGCCGTAACGCTGGATGGAGACCAACGGGACGGACCGCCCGGCCACCGAAGCTTCAAGCAGGGCCACGGCGCCGGCCTTCAGAGGGCCTTCCACGTTCACGCTCTCAACAGCTACGGCGTCCAACTGTGAGATGGTCTTGGCTGTCTCTTCAATGATGCTGTTACTCAGAGCCGCCGCTGGAACGCTAACCGCGAACTGTCCGATTTGAAACGTGGATCGAGCGCCGCCCAAACGCCACGGAAAGAGCGGCTCGATAATCGTCCGGTCGTAGCCACCGCTTCCGAATGAATCCTCGCCGCCCAGGAACACGACCGCCCCACCTTCCCGGACATATTCGAGCAGAGCGTTCAACTGCTCCTGGGTCCACTGCGACGCACCGAAAGAGCCGACGATCACACATTTGAACAAATCGAGCACCTGTTTCGACGCGGGGAAGCCCGCCTCAAGCTGTTCATCGCCCTTCTGGCGGCTGCCCTGGACCACGAATCGCTGCCCGCTCACTCGAAACAGAGAAGTCAACTCGACCGATGGATCACGGGCAAGCTCCTTGCGGATCATGCTGAAGTCCCAGCCCAGCTCCTGAGCGAAGAACAGCACGTGCAGTGTATCCGTGCGAACGTCCACGTTGAAATCTCGAACGTTATTCAAGGCGGAAAGCTCACCTTTGGCGTTTTCAATTTGGATGCGATAGGTCTTCAAACCGGGATCGGATGGAGCACGCAGTGAGAATGTCACTCGCACCTTGGAACTCTCGGGGCGGACAAACTTCGATTCGAGGGCCTGCCATTGACCTTGTCGTTGCGCCTCCAGTTGGACCCGAATCATCGGAACACTCAACGCAAAATCTCTCGATGCAAAACGCGCCTGGACATCTGCAGATATCTCGAAGGTGCTGTTCTGCTCCACAGCCGTCGGGACGTCCACTTCGGCCACGGCTAAATCGTTCCACGTTTCCGGCGCGCTGCCCACACTCGTTACATAGAGTGGCACATCGGGCAGCCTTGGTGCTTGAATCACTTCGTCCCCGCCGTCCGTGAGCACGACCGCAGCGAGGTAGTCTGAGCTTTTGGCCTTGTCCGCTATGGTCACGAGGCATTTGCCCAAATCCGTGTTTCGTTCTTGAGCGGTGTCTTTGGTGTCGCGCACGTCATCATCGAAATAGAGAGTCTCGAAGTTGACAAGGGAATGCAGATCGTCCGTGAGGTTCCGGGACAACCTCTCCGCACGCTCCTCGCGGCTTTTCCCAGGCTCGTCCCTGCAATCCATCGAAGAAGAGGAATCCACAAGAACCAGTATCTTCTTGTCCTTCTTCGGCCGCTGTACCACGCTTCGGACTGGGTCGAAATAGGCTAAGATGAGCAGCAGTACGATCAGGACCTTGGGCGTCAACAGGAGCAGGGTTTGTCGCAACGTACGGTTCGTTCGTTGCCGGCGGAAAAGAACGATCAGCCACGCGACCAGGAGCAGAATCATCGCCGCGGCCAAGACCGGATGAAGATGCGTGCGCCATCGAAGCACTTCCATCATTCCGCCCCCCTCTCGGGACTGTCTGCTTTCTGTCGTTTAGAAAGCTGACTGTCCCTCGAGTAAGCAAGAGGGACAGGCACCTTTTGAGGGAACAACCCCATCAAAAGGTGCCAGTCCCCTGGATTCGCCAGCCAGCCTTCGGCGAGCAAAGCCAGCGTCGCCAGCAAGACAAGAGGTAAGAACAGCTCGATGGTCCGGCTGTGGCCGTACTGATACTTCGCCAAGTCATCGGTCGGGTCGTAATCCACTACTGTGTGGGTCAGCTTCGCCAGAGCCGGAATCTGAGGGCCGTTCACAAATTGTTCAAGACCCTCTTTCTCCGACGAACGCACGGAGATGCAATACTCCCTGTCGCCCGCCTTGACCCGATAGGCGCCGGGCCGAGCAAACACGGGCACTGTATTCTCTCGCCCCTCCCACTCATTTGGATCACCGATAAGAGACAGAACTTCCACGTCCTGTCCGGCGTCAATTCCCTTCGGAGATTCTCCCGCCACCAGGGAAAGCATCGCATCCTGCTCGAAGGATTCCCCTCCCGTCGCCATAGTCTGGGCCATTACGACCACCAGACCCGTCAGAGGCAGCGTGTTCCATCGCGGATCAAATGCTGTGCCGGTGACGTAAATATTGCCTTTGCCGAGCTCCCGATGCGCGAAGATCACTTTCTCGGAATCCACCCCAAAGAGCGGCCTGAAATCCTCGGATAACTGCAAAGGGTAGAAATTGAATACCCGCGCACCTTCCAGCGAAATCGTCTCAGTGGTCTGGCGAATCCGATTCCAGAAATCCGCGTTCTTTTCCAGGACCTCCAGCTTCATTCCGCGCGGAAGAAAGACCCGATCTTCGGTCTGTGCCCCGAGCCAAGACGGAATGCTGCTCTTCCCACCAGCGCCGACAGCCGATGGCACGACCAAAAGATTGCCGCCGCTCTTAACATATTCCTCCAACGAGGTCGAGGTTTGGCCAAGTCGGCTTATCTCTTGCCA
>CAYZAH010000407.1:0-4671 GCA_964475805.1 uncultured Pirellulales bacterium
CCGGGGCGGGCGGAGACGTTTGCGCAGTTGGGTGTTGCGACGGTGGGGGACTTGTTGGAGTATTTCCCGCGTGATTGGAATTTCATGCCGGAGCCGACGAAAATCGTCGAAATCAAGCCCAACCGAACGGTCAGCCTTATCGGCCTGGTCGAGTCGATAGACTACCAGAGCTATCACCGGAAACCATTCCTCGAGGCCTTCATCAGTGACGATACGGGAATGTGCCGGATTGTGTGGTTTCATGGCGGGTATCTTCGCAATCAGTTGCAGCCGGGCCAGGCCATTCTCGCATGGGGCAAAGTGACACTCTACAAACATCAGTTCCAATTGACCAATCCGAAGTTCATCGTCCTCGACGAGGAGCATCCGCAGTCGGCCGACTATTTCAATGGCGGGATATATCCTGCGTGCACCCGTTTGAGCAGCCGACAAATCAAGCGAATCATCGCCGGCGTGCTCGATGTCGTGACCGACGTAGTCCCGGAGTTTTACGACAAGCGTTTTTTGAAGAAGACGGACTTGATACCTCGGAAAGACGCGTTTGCCTGGATTCATTTGCCGCCGGACGAGGAGAAGCTGGCAAAGGCGAAACGCCGATTGAAGTACGACGAGCTGTTCCTGATGCAGTTGGGATTGGCACTTCGCCGGTATAAGGTCCAGCATTTTTCCAAAGCGGTTCCGTGTATGTGCACGGACGAGATCGACAGCAGGATTCGCAAGCGTTTTCCATTTCTGCTCACAGAGGATCAGGATGCGTGTATCTCGGAAATCGTTGCCGATATGGGCAAGTCGGAGCCGATGAACCGGCTGCTGCAAGGTGACGTCGGTTCAGGCAAGACGGTGGTCGCGCTGTACGCTGCATTGCTGGCGGTCGCCGACAAGCTCCAGGTGGCGATCATGGCCCCGACAGAAATCCTGGCTGGCCAGCATTTCATCAGCATCGAGCGATACCTGAGGAACAGCAGTGTCAGGCGGGTTTTGATCACGGGTGGATTGACCGGCAGGAAGAGAGCCCAGACCCTGAACGAAATCCGCTCGGGCGAAATGGATATTGTCGTCGGGACCGTGGCGCTGTTGCAGGCCGATATCGAATTCCAGCAGCTTGGCTTGGTAATCATTGACGAGCAACATAAGTTTGGGGTCGAACAGCGTGCGCAACTCCGCAAGCAAACGACGCCGCACTGCCTTGTGATGACGGCCACACCAATTCCCCGGACGCTTGCGATGACGGCGTTCGGCGACCTGGACGTTTCCGTAATCAAACACGCGCCGCCCGGCCGGGGCGCCGTGGTGACACGCTGGGTGGACCCGCACGACCGGCAGAAGGCGTATGAGTTCATTCGCGAGCGGCTCCGGGCGAAGAAGCAAGCCTACTTCGTGTGTCCACAGATAGGCACGGGTGTAGATACCGGTGAGCACGAGCGGAGTCAATGTCAGTCCGTTTTCCGTCAGTGTCAGTCCGTGTTTCCCGAGTTTGCGGTCGAGCTTCTGCACGGGCAGATGCCCTCCGCGAAAAAACAGAAGATCATGTCAGAGTTCCGCAAGGGGAAAATCGACTTGCTGGTTTCAACCGTTGTCGTGGAGGTCGGGGTGGACGTGCCCAATGCGACGATCATGGTGATCGAGGAGGCGGACCGGTTCGGGCTGGCGCAATTGCACCAATTGCGGGGACGGATCGGAAGGTCCGAATCCAAGTCGTACTGCCTGTTGTTCGCTGAGACGGACAATGAAACGGCCAAGAGCCGTCTGGAGATTATGACCCGCAGCAATGACGGCTTCGAGCTGGCCGAGCACGATCTGAGGTTGCGCGGGCCGGGTGAGATGTTCAGCACGCGCCAACACGGCCTGCCCGACTTGAAGATCGCCGACATTGTGAATGACTACGACCTCCTGGTCATGGCACGGCGAAATGCTTTCGAGATGGTCCGTGACGACCCGATGCTGGTGAAAGCTGAGCACAAGAATATTCGTCGGGCGCTGCTGGACCGGTTCGGCGACGCCCTCGGGCTGGCGGACATCGCTTAAGCCGAGAGGTGTTTTTCAATTTGCGATTTGCCGCCTGGCGCTTACAATCACGGGTCGAAGATTGACTTATGATTATCGGCTACAAAAACAAGCGCTTGGAGAGGGGGCTCATTGTTGCGAACGCCCTGACGGCGACGGTGGTCGTGGCCTCCTTCGTTTCACTATTCGGCTTCGATAAACCGTTGCTTGCTGCCTGGATTCTGTACACCGTCCAGATCCTCTGCCTGGCCCTTTTTGTTGCGGAGAAGATCGTCCGGCTGTTCAACGCCATCTCAATGGCCGAATTCTGGCGGGCCAACTGGTTCGAGGTCCCGCTTCTGCTGGGGCTCGGAATCGTGATCGTCGGAGCTGGACGATGGTTTTCGACCAGCGGATCGGAAGCGGCGATCGTTCAGTATTTCGCGATCGGTCTGTATCTTGTGGTACAGGTCGTTGCGAAGCTCTGCCGGACCAGCGTGAATTTGGCGGCCTCGGGTAAAAACCCGACACGGACCCTTATTGCCAGTTTCGTGGTTTTGGTTGTTTCCGGAGCAGGTCTGCTCATGTTGCCTGCGGCCTCGGCTCCCGGAAAAGAAAACATAGGCTTTGTCGACGCCTTATTTACCGCAACCAGCGCGACCTGTGTCACCGGGTTGGTCGTCAAGGACACCGGCCAGGATTTCAGTGTCATGGGACAGATGGTTATCCTCGCACTGATTCAGCTTGGCGGCTTGGGCATCGTGGTGTTCGGGGCGGTTTTTGCTCTGCTCCTGGGGCAAGCGCTTAGCGTGCGGGAGTCGGTGGCTATGCAAGACCTGCTCAGCGCCAGCACCATCAGCCGGATCGGTAAGATGATCGCCTTTATTTTCGCTTTTACGATTTTTGTCGAAGCGCTAGGAGCTGTGAGTCTTTTCGGGATGTGGGCGGGTAGCATTCATCATAGGTGGTTTTGCAGCGTCTTTCACTCCATCAGCGCGTTTTGTAACGCGGGCTTTAGTCTGTTCGGCACGAGTTTTGTGAAGTACAACCGGAACTGGCAGATATACGTTGTTATCTGTCCGTTGATCATCCTGGGCGGACTCGGCTTCAGCGTGCTCTACGATCTGGGGAACATCGGCGCCGACCGGATAAAGCGGTTTTTCAAGAAGTGGTTCAACAAACGGTACAGGTTTGCAATGGAAGCGCCGAAGCGGATGCGGCTTCAAACCAAGATTGTCCTGATGGTCAGTGCGTTGCTGATTGTCCTGGGCGCCTGTGCGATCTTCGTATTCGAGCGTTATGCCGCCGGGCCGCGGACAGACCCGAATGGCTCCGTCGTGGATGAGATCGCCGGCGCATTATTCCAATCGGTCACCGCCCGAACGGCGGGCTTTAACACCGTTGATATCGCGGCGTTGTCTCCATCGAGCAAGGTCATTCTGATTCTGTTGATGTTCATCGGGGGCTCGCCCGGTTCGACCGCCGGGGGCATCAAGACGGTGACGATCGCGGTGGTTGTCATGACGGCGGTCGCTGCCCTGCGAAGACGACATGAAGTCGAGATGTTTCACCGTTCGGTCCGAATGGTTGTCGTGGGCAGGGCGGTTACTGTCACGTTGCTGTTCGTGGTGGTCTTGCTCGGCGTGACGTTGGCTCTGAGCGTTACGGAGAACTCGAACGGTTTTACCATGTCGCAGATTATTTTCGAGGCCGGCTCGGCGCTCGGCACCGTCGGCCTGACGACCGGGATCACACCGTTTTTGACAACCGCTGGGAAAATGATTATCATTGCGACGATGCTCGTGGGCCGGTTAGGTCCGTTGACGTTGCTGGCGGCTCTGACCTTTAACTTGAAGCCGGCTCGATACGAATATCCGGACGAAGCGGTCATTGTGGGATGATGAAGGGAATTGAGAATTATGAACTTAGAACTTAGAAACCACAGTAGCAGCAGTACCCTTCTCAATTCCTCATTCTCAATTCTCAATTCCGAATTGGAGCGAATGCGATGAAGCGGTTTGCGGTAATCGGATTGGGGCGGTTCGGTCAAAAACTGGCGATTGCGCTGGCCATGAGCGGCGCCGAGGTGATCGCCATCGACAAGGACCGCGACCAGGTTGAATTGATCGCAGACCAGGTCAGTCACGCCGTCAGGCTCGACAGCACGGATGAGGAGGCTCTCAAAGCCCAGGGCGTGGACAAAGTGGACGTCGCGATCATCGGCATCGGACAGAACACGGGCGGCTTCGAGGCCGCTATCTTGACGGTAGTCAATCTCCGTCAGATGGGTATCAAGCAAATCTACGCGCGGGCCGAAGACCTGATCGCCGGTGAAGTCTTCTCCAAGGTGGGCGCTACGGAGGTGATCTATCCCGAGATCGAGTCGGCGCAGCGGTGGGCTTACAAGCTCATTGCCCCGCAGATTGGCGAGAAGATCGACTTTGCGGAAGGATACAGTCTCGCTCGGATCAAAGCGCCGCCGAGTTTCGACGGCAAGACCGTCATGGATTTACAGCTTCGCCAGAAGTACAGCGTCAACTTAGTCCTCATCAGGCGTGGCGAAAACGCCCGGAGGGTCAAAGGAGAGAAGGACAAGATCATCAATGTGCCCATGCCGAGCACGGTGATTTATGAGGATGATACCCTGATGGTCGCCGGCTCGGACGTCGACCTGGCGAAGCTGCCCCA
>CAYZAH010000408.1:0-4666 GCA_964475805.1 uncultured Pirellulales bacterium
GGGGGGAAGGATTATTGCGGGCCGTAAGATCTGTAGGGCAGATCGACCGGATATTCCGCGATCATCTCGGCGTAATCGTCGAGCCAGTAAGCGTCCGGATTGCTCTGACAAACCAGGAAACGTCCGCTGTCAGCGTCGTTGGCGGCACGGTGGTATTTGAAATAGACACAATTCTCTGCCTTGCCGACGATTTCGATCTTGCCCGTCGAGTGTGACATCACGAAGCGGACACGCTTGGCCAGTCCGGAAACACGCGCCTTGGCCTGTTCGATAATCTCGTAGCTCTGTTCGATGGGCACGGTGTACGCTCGGTTGCCCAGTGCCGGGCGACACTGGAAGATGTAATAAGGGACAGCGCCGATGAAAGATAGCCTGGCGAGCAGATCCGCCAGCACTTCAGGGTCGTCGTTGACTCCCTTGATGAGAGGTGTTTGGTTGGCGACGACGGCGCCGGCTTTTTGGAGCAGATTGACGGCCTCGACCGCCGCGTCGGTCAGTTCCCGCGGATGGATAAAGTGAGTGACAAGATATATTTTCTTTTGGCGAGTGCTGTATTTCTCGATCATTTCGAGCAGGGCGGGTTGTTCGATGATTCGATAGGGGTTGAAGGCCGGCATCTTGGTCCCAATGCGAATGATCTCGATGTGCTCGATGTCCCGCAGCCGGCGAATGATGTTCTCAAGTTTCGAGGCGTTGAGTGCCAGCGGGTCGCCCCCGGTTAAAAGTACGTTTGTGATCTCTTCGTGTCCACTAATGTATTGCATGGCGGCGGGAATATCCCGCAGATATTCATTCTGTCGTTGCATAAAAACGCGTTTGCGAAAACAGTACCGGCATATCCCTTCGCAAACGTTGCTGACCAGCAGCAGAGCGGTCGAATTGTATTTATGTTCGAGTCCCGGCATCACGCGATAGCTTTCTTCGTCCGACGGATCGAGCCGGCCCCACTCGTCAAGCTCTCGCCGGCTGGGGATGATAATCGTGCGTATGGGATCGTCGGGGTCGTTCCAGTCGATCAATGATAAATAGTAATCGTTACCGCGAAAGGCGAACCAGTCCGTTACTTCCTTCAACTCCTCCTTTTCGGTCCGACTTGCGTGGTTTAACTGATCTATGCTATTTAAGTATTTCATTTTGTTCATCTCATACTCCTCGTGTACTGAGTTTTTGAGTAGCTCTTCTCATAGATGCCCTTTCGCTTGAAAACTCGGCTGAGAGTTCGCAGTATTATCTTCGCGTCCAGAAAAAGATTTGCCGTCTCGACGTACGTGACATCGAGATCGAGCTTCTCTTCGCGCGTTATTTCCGCTCGCCCTGATACTTGTGCCAGACCGGTTATGCCTGGTTTAACAGATAGCCGCTTCTTCTGTCGCTCACTCCATTCGGCTATCTGTGATAGATAGAGGGGCCGGGGCCCGACCACACTCATATCTCCTGACAATACGTTAACTAATTGTGGAAGTTCGTCAAGTGAATATTCGCGCAGAATCCTGCCCATTTTCGTTAGCCGGGGGTCTGTGCCCGTTTTTGGGCTGGAACCGAAGGGTTCAGCGTCCGTTTTCATTGTGCGAAATTTGTAAAGAGTAAACGGTTTGCCATTTTTGCCCGCTCTTTCCTGTTTGAAAATGGCGGGCCCATTGCTGTCGAGTTTTATCGCTATGGCGATGACGGCCGACAGCGGGGACAAAACGATCAGCGCTGATAACGAAAGGAGAATATCAAGTCCGCGTTTTAGTAGGTGAAAGGGACTCATAATATCTACTTTACCCAGAGATAAACCCAGTGTCAACGTTGCGTTCCCTATTGGAGACCGCGTTGAAAATGGCCGATATACAGAATCCGTGAGGATTCCTTCGCTTAGGATTTCGTTGGATAAAGGACAAAACCATGCTGGACGGTTTTATCGGTCCTGAGAGACGCATAAGCTGGGTGTTGCAATTCTGGCCCGTACTTGTGTTCTCGTTTGTCTTTGCCTTGGCCGCCACGGCCGTGTGCAAGAGAATCGCGATCGCCTTCGGCATTGTTGACAAACCTGATAACCGTGTCAAGACTCACAAAAGGGACGTCGCCTACCTTGGCGGCGTCGGCATACTCATCGGAGCGGCCGCCGGTATACTGGCGGGGATCTACTGCCTTAGCAGGCAAGAACACGCGCCTTCAACGTTCGCCTGGCTCTTGGGCGTTTTGGCCGGCGGGGCGATTGCCTGCTCCGTAGGTCTCGTCGATGACATATTCGATTTGAAGCCTTATCAAAAAATGCTCGGGCAAATCCTCGCCGCAAGTGCCTTGGTTGCCGCAGGCATCCGGCCGAGCCTCAGTTTTCTACATGCGTATCTCGGATGGAATATTTCGCAGAACACTGAGATGATTCTGGGTATTCCTATTGTCATTGTCTTCGTCGTCGGCGCCACGAATTCGCTGAATCTTCTCGACGGTCTGGACGGCCTGTGCGCGGGCGTCACCGCAATCATTGCAGCCGCCTTGCTCCTGCTCGCCATTCATCTCGGAACCTGGAGATCGAGCAACGTCGGGGGTGACGCCGTCCGCGTCATCGTCTGCCTTGGCCTTCTCGGCGCCGTTTGTGGATTCCTCCCTTTCAATCGCCATCCGGCCAAGATCTTCATGGGCGACGCCGGCAGTATGCTGCTCGGATTCTTCGTCGCCGCGCTCATGATTCTATTCGCTGAAAAAGCCGTTCGATGGTGGATGGCGTCCGTCGTCGTCTTTGGTCTGCCCATCTTGGATACGGCCATCGCACTAATAAGAAGGTTACTCAATCACAAACCCTTGTTCGTTTCTGACCGAGGCCACATTTACGACCAAATGATCGACCGTGGCATTCCGCTGAAAAGAACCGTCGCACTATGTTACACTCTGGCGGCCCTCTACGCCCTCATCGGCCTGGGCCTCAGCTTCCGTACGCAAATCAGAGCCAGATACGCTTTGGTAATCTACGTGTTGGCATTTGTTCTCTCAGGCCTCATCGTCTGGAAAAAAGGCTATTTGAAAATGCAGGGCCTGCACGGTGCCATCCGTAACAAGTAATGTGTGGAGTCGGTCGTTGACACGTGATCAGCATCGACTGTACTCCGATGTTTACCAGTTTGCTTCAAGACTGGCTATATATCGAGCCAGTCAAAGTGACGATGAGTAATGCTATTGCGACTGTACTGCAGAACTATGGCACCGTATAGTTACCAAGGAGGCTCCAAAGATTCAGATGATTGACTATTGCTGCAGCAATGAGAAGCAGGAACGCGCAAAGTAGAGATCCAATAGTATCGCGGTTATTCATATTTCCCTCATGATGAACACAATTTTCAATCATTGAATAATCCTGATTGTTCCAATAAAGTCTTTTCCATCACAGTCATAGTCTCATAGGGGTCAGTCTCATAGGGGTCAGGTATTAAATCTTCCGGTTGTTTCTCTTGGACTGTGATGCTTTTTACAGTGTCCTAAAATTCCTGGATCTTCTTTGATCCCATACGCTGGTGGGACATGCGCGAGACTCAAGGGTGAGACGCCCTCGCTACGAATGAGATAAAGCCGGTGCCAAAGATATATTTGGCTGAACTTGTGTGAAGTCGGTTATGAACTTGACGG
The DNA here is from genome assembly GCA_964475805.1 of uncultured Pirellulales bacterium. Taxonomy (GTDB): domain Bacteria; phylum Planctomycetota; class Phycisphaerae; order Sedimentisphaerales; family Anaerobacaceae; genus JAFGTG01. Next base: position 3,607 of record CAYZAH010000408.1, read on the forward strand.
TTTCTATGGCGGCTCTTTCAGTTGCTCGCGGATGCAGTGGCAAGTTGACCACTTCGCGGCTGGCTTTTTCGGCTTCGGGACACATGCCGGGCTCGTAATCGTAGGAGGTCAACGGCGTTTCAATCGGATGCAAGGGACATTCGAACCAGCTTCCCAATTCGATGCCGGCCCTTGCGGCTTCTTCAATCGCTCTGGCTTTTTCAGTGATCCTCAGTGGGTACCTCACCAGGACCGGCTGTGTCACAGTCTCATCGTATGTTCTCGTTTTCCAGCCACTGTCCTCAAGAAGGCGGTTGTAGAGTTGTGCCATCATCACTCTGTGAGAGATGTTCTTCTCGATTTTTGCAAGCTGCCTCAGGCCGGAGCGGGCCTGGGTGGCACTCATTCCTTTGAAGAAGTCGTCAGCTTTGGCCGGCTCGAATTCGTTTGTGCTTGAGGACCCGACGACCGCTCCTTTTTGCGTCAAGTATCGGAACAGATTTTGGGCCAAAGCCGTTGTCCCGGGATAAACCAGAAGTCTGTAGGCCACTAGTTGCAGCCGGAGCATGAAGACTTCCCAATCTGACGGCGGGTACATTTCACTCGCCTGGAGCGTTTCGATTCGCTCTGCCAATTCCCGATCATCTGTAATGACCATGCCTCCGAGGCCGGTGGTGTACGGTTTGTTCCACTGGAATGAAAAATAGGCAGCTCGGCCGAGTGTCCCTACCTTCTTGCCTTTGTATCTTGAGCCTAAAGCCAGGCAACAATCCTCAATGACGGCAATGCCACAGCTCTGAGCGATGTTCATGATCGCATCCATGTCGCAAGGGTAGCCGTAGGTGTGCTGGGCGATGATGACTTTGGTGTCGTTGGTGATTCTCTCTCTCAAGAGATTCACGTTGAGATTGAATGTGTCAGGCTCGATATCGACGTAGACGGGTTTGGCTCCGACGTACTTGATCGGGTTGACGTTCATAACGCAGGTGTAACCCGGCAGGATTACCTCGTCGCCGACTCCGACGTTGAGGGCGCGCAACAGGGCGTAGAGCGCGACTCTGCCTTTCCAAAATGCGAACGC
>CAYZAH010000409.1:0-4653 GCA_964475805.1 uncultured Pirellulales bacterium
GTAATAGGTCGTATTCCACTCGAGTTCTCCCGGTTCATAGCTTTCCATACCGAGGTCTCTATGACCGATATATTCAGGCGAGCTAATATCGGCATTGGCCACGGCTTCTGCATCGGCGCCGAAATAGACCTCATGTCCAGCGGCCTTGTACCCGGGACTCCACGTCAGAATAGCCGCGTGAGTCACATCGACTTGTCCCGTGGCCGGCTTGGGCCGGTTCGCTCGCAAGGGCAGTTGAAGATGGCCCGCGGGGATGACCATTCGATCGCCAAAGGGATCTATCCACTCGAGCCTGGCCAGCGCGCCGGTATTGAATTTATTCCATTCCATCACGAGCGAATAATTTCTTCCGGCGACGAGTTCGATCCCTTTGGTCGTATATTCCGGTATGGTTCCATCGTTTGGCCATCTGTCGATCAACAACCTGTCATCCAGCCACAGCTTCCCACTGTTGTTCACGTTGATGATAAAGCGATAGACTCCGCTGAAAGCGACGTGAAGTTCCGCGGACCACCGAGCGGAGTATTCGGTTGTTGAGATTCCTGCGGCAGGTGAGTTTACGCCTTCAACGTCTCCATCCGCCCAGGAGAAGTCGATTTTAGATTCCGTGCGGACCACGGCAGGCGGGCCGCTCAAATCCTGATTATTGAAATATTCAGCTTTGACGCCATCGTTGGGTCCGCCGGAGGTTGTAAAGGTCCAGACGTCGCCTTGGTTCAACGCTCCCGTCGTGGTGTGTTCGTCGATACGCCAATAATACGTCGTTTCTTTGTCGAGCGTGCCCGGCGTATACGTTTTCGTCACTGAAGTCTTTACAAAGACATCGGATTGGCCCGTTTCAACGGCTGTTTTGTCGGTGCCGAAGTAAATGTCGTGGGTTGCAGCATTGATGCCGACCTCCCAGGAAAGCACGGTATTGTTCGGATCCACCCATTTTGCGCCGTCGCGCGGTCTGGGGTCATAGGCTTCAAGCATGGCGGCGGTGAAGCTCCACACGCTGCCGACAGTCGTCGTCCCGTCGGCCTGTATTTCGTCGACTCTCCAGTAGTAGGTTTGGCCGGGGACGATCTCTTCCGTGTGCCAGTAGAATTCACTGTTCGTTTGCACCTGAAAATCGGCCTGCGTCAGATTCGGATCCGTTCCGAGATACACGGCGTGTGAGACGGCATCCTCTCCGGCGGTCCATTTCAACAGAAGGGCAGAAATTCCCTCGGCGCCGTCGGCCGGATCTGGATTCTGTGCCTTGAGAAAGAAGGACGTGTTGCCCGCGAACAAATCTTGCACGTGCGACGCAGAAAGATCGCGGGAATAGATCATGACTTCATCGATTCCACCTTTGAAATTCTGATCGTTCTGATTGGGATTCTTCCCTATGTTCACATTAAGCCCATTGAGATCAATGTGTCCTACATGGGATGCCTCACCTTCCAATTCCGTATCCACGTACGTTTTGAGCACACTGCCGTCATACGTGCCAACAACATGATGCCACTCGCCATTAAACGAGTTGTCTATTGATATGCGCGTCGCGTATGGGTTGCCGCTATCCCAAATAGCAAATATTAGCAGATTGGTTCTGTGTTTGAACTGATAGCTATTGTGCTTTGATACATAATGGTTCTGTCCACCCATCTCCCCTCCGGCGGGGTCTCCGGCATCGACGGTCTGGACCCATGCTGAGACAGTCAGCTTATCGGTGATGTTGAGGCTTTCAGCGTTTCCGCAGTCGACGTAATCGTTTATACCATCGAGCTGCAATGCCTTCCCAAAAGGCCCGTCGATCAATAGCGGGGCGCCATTTATGGTGCCGTCGTTTCCAGTGCCGCTCTGGTCCGGGACAACCGTGCCCTGGATGTCGTCGAATGACCAGTAGCCCACCAGTGAACTCGCATTGCCGACGCTTGCACCAAGACTCAGCGTCAGGATGAACAAAATAAAAAGTGTCACTCTGGTAGACATAATGAATTCCTCCTCTTAGATAGAGTATTCGAAAAACTTCAGATTAAACGTATACAACAGTGGCTTGCCAGGTATTCCGATCACCTCCTTTCGAACTTCAGCCCTATTATACGGCTCTACTCATGACTAATCTCTGAATCCTCTCATCCAATCCGGCCAGTCTTCGGCCGTGACTCCGCCGGTCTTGGTCCACGGACCACCGGTTTCGTAATTCCGGTGCCATTTCAGGCTCCATAACCGCTTGAGGTCAATCTTTGATATTGACGCATCCATGAACAGGCCGTTCACTGTACCATGGTGTCTGTTCAAACAGAATCGCTGCATGTTCGACGTCATATTGAAGGTAATCATCGCCCCGGCAAAGTCCGGGGGTTCGTCGGTCTCGAAAGGCCGGCCCTCGGCGTGAAGGCAATCCAGGAAAAGCGGGATATTGCCCGCGCCTTTGACATTGAGCTCTCGCCAGAAATTCTCGACCGGGCGCTCGAATGCTTCATCCGCCGCTCGGGCGTTGTAGAGCCAGCCGTTGAGACCATAGCTGAGCAGAACGTCGTCCGGCCCGCGATAGGCGCCATACGGAACGACGCCGTCCTCGTCATAGGGCTTCAGGGCCATCGGACACAGCGTCATCTTCCGGTCATTGTAATAATAGTGACGCAGCGCCGTGGCCCAGTGTCTCTTGTCATCGGTATTATAACTGCTGCACCCGTTGCAGAACCTGCCCTCGTAATCGTTGCGATACATAGAGAAAATCAGGCTCCATTGATGCAGATTGGACTGACAGACCGAGGCTTTGGCCTGTTGCCGGACCCGCTGGAGGGACGGCATCAGGATCGCCAAGAGCAGGGCGATGATCGCAATGACAACCAACAATTCGATAAGCGTAAAAGCCCTTCGCTTAAACATGTTGAAACTCCTTCATTCACTATAGAATACGCTTTATAAGACCTGGCGGCCAGGATAGCTTGATCCGCCGAGCGCGAAAGTAGTCAGAACGCCGTGTTGTTGCCCATGGCTTCTTTCTCATCCGTACTTTGTTTTGTCACAACCAACTCCAGTGCAGGTATGGCAAATACCGTATGATTATCCACTGCACTACTATACGCTGTCATTAGCGTCAGAAATCGATCTGTTTCGCCCAGTTCAATATCTATGGGTACGGCGTTCATAAAAGGCGTAAGGCCGGGACGATGGAAACGGATCTTTCCGTCAACGAGTACATAGAAATCGGCCTTTGCCTGCTTGTAAGGTATCCGGTCTGTTTCAGTTATTCCACAGAGCGCGGTAAACCGATGTATCTTCGTATTAGGTAAATCCGCTCGAATAGCGTCTAAATCAAAGGTAATCCCTTTGTTCCGCTTCATCATAATGGCGGGTTTTTCGAGTGAGCCGTACACGGTACCATTCAGCACCGCACCCACGTTGCCCGCATCAGGATGTTGAGCTGGAACGACCCAATTGCCAACGTAACGCAGGTATTCCACATTCGTTGGGTCGTGACGCATGACAAATCGATGTCCCTCTGAGGTCACCTCGATAAAGCCTTTGGTGCTCACCGGGAGAAACACACCATCAATGTAATGTAGATCAGGTAAGCGCCGGTAAGCATAATCTTTTAAGGGCTGTTTTAGACGAAGCTTTACATTGCGGCCGGTGGAATCATAGGGGGTCTCCAGGAGCTCCGTGGTAAGCACGTTGATGGCGGCGCCCAGATGGCCGGTCTGGAATCCATTGCCGCCGCCCACGATATCCGCTAAGTTCAAGCGTTTTCCCGGAATACCATAACCGGGCTTATCAGCGATTTTGCGTACAATAAGATTTGAGTCAAACGCCTTGTTTGCAATGCGTCCCTCTCTGTCTACGGCCGCGGCCTGGCCTTCCGTCAGCATGCGCGCGACGGCGGGCCTATCAGAATCTGCATGGTTCTCCAGAGCGACTTTCCCTTTGTATACATACGCCTCGGTCTGGCCATTCTGATGAACCATCATGCCGAATTCCGTGCCATAGTCCGTCACGATGCCGGTCGGCGTCTGGACGGCGAAGCCCTGCGCCCGCTTCGGGACCTCCGCGGAGATCCTGCCGCTCTGCAGAAACATCCGCTCCCTGGTCTCCAGACGCATATCACAGGGGGCTTGCAGAATAACCTCAGCGCCGCCGTCAAAGACAATTTGAACCAGTCCGCACTTCAGATATATAGGTGAGGCGGTAAGCCGCGTACCCACCTCCGTGGAAAAGTCGTCTCGGCTCCAGTGAGCGTCGAGCGATCGCGTGATGGTGGCCACCACTGGAGGCAGCACAGGCGAAGGCGGAGACGGCGGTTGAGGTTTCGGCCGAATCAGCCAAACAAAAGCCACAAGGATCAGTATCGTGACGATGGAACCGATACTGAAAGCACGTTGACGGCGCCTTGCAAGCAGCTCTCTGTAAGCAAGCTCTTCCTGGCGAAGGCGCTCTCGCTCCTTGAATTCCGCGAACGCCTCTTCAGCAAATCTCTTTATGGTTTCTTTCCGAGCCTCGGCCTGCCTTTGGGTTTCTTCTGCGACACGTTCCGCCGCCTTCTTCTCATCCCGTTCAAGTGTCTTGATAAGGGGCTGTTCCGGCGTCGATAGGAACGTCAACGCCACTTGCAAGTCGGACGTTTCATCCGACACGGAAGTACCATAATGCCTGCGAAGCTCTGCACAAAGCAGGACATAA
>CAYZAH010000410.1:0-4647 GCA_964475805.1 uncultured Pirellulales bacterium
CGAAAGAGCCTGCTCGAATATGACGAGGTCATGGACCGCCAGCGAAAGTACTTCTATTCGCGACGGCGTCAGATCCTGGCCGGCCAGAAGCTCAAGGACGTCATCCAGGAGATGATCGAATCGACGATCACGGTCAACTGCAACACGATGCTCAGTGAGGACTACCCGCTCCAATGCATCATCGAATGGGCGAGGACCAACTTCAACGTCGATATGAAGCCGCGAGACGTCGTGGATATGAAAGTCGAGGAGATCGAGGAGGTTATCAAGCAGCGGGCCAAGGACAACGCCACGAACAATATCTCGATCTCGATGGGTGAGTACCTGGAAGACCACAATGACCCGCAGACCTGGGACATCAGCGGCCTATGCAAGTGGGCGATGAGCGCGTTCCACGTGAGCCTCAGCCCCGGCAAAGTCAAGAACCAGTCGCCGGAAGAGATCGAAGAACAGTTGGCCACCGCCGCCGCCGAACAGATCGATAAGAAGGACTGTTCGCCGCTGAATGAGTTCGTGAAAGAGGACTTCTCAATCCGGCGGCTCGTTGAATGGGCGCGGGCCAAGTTCGACATCCGGCTGAATGTGGCTGAGATGACCGAGCTGGATGCCAAGCAGATTAAGCAGCAGATTCTCGATCAGACGGCCGCTCGGTACAAACAGCGGGAAATTGAATATCCCGTCGAATTCGCCATGAACATGGCTTACGGCCCGCAAGGACCGAACGTGTACGCGTATGAAGCGCTCGCAAGCTGGGCCAACAAGAAATTCAATGCGGGTCTGTCCGTCGAAGAGATACAAAACACGAAGCCTCGAACGCTGCATAAGAGACTGCTCGAATTGAGCCGCAACTTCAGCGACGGCGAGCTGGACCGGGAAGTCTCCGATAAAATCGCCAGCCTGAACACCAACGAACTGACCCGCTGGGCAAACGAGAGATTCGATACGTCGCTCACGGAGAACGAACTATCGGGCGACGGCCCGGAGTCGAAGGACAGGCTGTTCGAGGTCGCCAGGGAATTCATGCGATCCGAGTTGAGCGACTTGGAGAAATACGTCCTGCTTCAGGTCTACGATAGTACGTGGAAGGACCATCTCTATTCGATGGACCATCTCAAGAGCAGTATCTGGATGCGATCCTGGGCGGAGAAAGATCCGAAGACCGAGTTCAAACGTGAAGGCTCACGCATGTTCGATGAGATGCTCGATACCATCGAGGACCGGGTCACGGATATCATCTTCAAGGTGCATCTGGAGGCGGGCGCCCGGGCCAGAAGCGTCTGGAACGTGAGCCAGACCCAGCACGACGAGGTCGATCAGTTCGCGATGGCCGAGCAGCAGCGGGCCGCCGCCCAGGCGCCGCAGGGCGAAGTCAAGGTCAAACAGATCAAGCTCGAAACCCCCAAGGTCGGGCGCAACGACCCATGCCCCTGCGGCAGCGGCAAAAAATACAAAAAATGCTGTGGCAAGGGCTTGTAGGACGGCACATGAGAGGAACCCATGCGAACCGTGAACACCATCAAGTTAGCTGAGAGCGAACGGGTCTCAATACTCGAAGCAGCCGAAACACTCAAGTCAGATCTGCCCGTGGCCCGCGTCATACTGTTCGGCTCAAAAGCACGCGGCGCCGGCGGAGAAGATTCGGACATCGACCTTCTCATACTGACGCACTGCCCCGTTAAGAACGATTTGCGCAGCGCCATCTCGGATAGACTGGCTGACATAAATCTTCGCAATGACGTCTTGATGACCTCGGTAGTCGTATCAGAACAGGAATGGATCAACGGTCTGGTTCGCTATACGTTGCTTCACAGCGAAGTTGAAAAAGACGGGTGTGAAGTATGAATGAAGATGAAGCCCGCCGAACCCTGATAGCGATCTGGCTTGAGAAGGCCAAGGAATCACTGGCCTCAGCGGAGCTTGAGTTAAGTGCTGGTCATGCCAACTTTGCGGTAAACCGCCTATATTACGCCTGTTTCTATGCGGTCACTGCGCTTCTTGTCCGGGACGGCAAGCAATTTGCCCGGCATTCGGCGGTCCTCTCCGAGTTTGGACGGACCTACATAAAACTTGGTAGGATAGAGGCAAGATGGCACAAGTTCTATCAGAAACTGTTTGCCGACCGTCAGGAAGGGGATTACATCCCCACGGCCACCTTCGAAGCATCGGACGTCTCGACGCGTATTCAAAAAGCACATGAGTTCATAGGCCTGATTTGTGACGTTATCAACAGTCCCAAGACCTGAAGAAATAATGAAGGTCGCGGGCAGTTGAATCAAACCTTGAAGCGGTTGCTTTTCCAGGGACACTCTCATATCTCGGCCTTTTTAACGCATTCAACTTGGGGCGGACAGTCAAAAAGTTCAGGGAATGGGGCGAGGGTGCCGATGATAAAATAGGGAGGAAGAGGCCTCGCTTCGCGGGGTAATTGTTGGAAAGAGAGAGATTGAATGGTAGAAGGGTTTGCAAAGCTGAAGATTTTGCCGCTGCTGATTATCGTGGCGGGCGTGGCCGCACTGGCCTATTTCGGGCGAAAGCCCTACCAGGCGGTCGCGACAATCCAGGAGCTTCTGGATCAAAACAGGACCCTCAAGCAGGCCATCACCAATCTGAGCAGCGAGAGCCAGATAGGTTATGCGAAGGTGATCGATCAGGATTGCAGGGACGGCGAGCTTTTCACCACGCTCAAGTTCGTCGAGACCGCCCGGGACGACAAAACCAAGAAAATCCTCGAAAAGGAATTCACCATTGCCGGCGACATCGTCCATTTCGACGCCCTGATCGTGAAGTTCGGCAGCAAGATGGTGATGGACGGCCGGACGCGGGCCTTGTACCTCTGGAGGCGGATCTACGGCGAGAAAATGACGCCCCAGCAGGGCTTTCCCATCGAAGAACCCGGAACCGAGCCGCAACGATACCGCGATTTGCTCAAGGAATTGCCGATAAAGCAGAGGGAAATGTTCTGGTCCAGCATCTGGGACCTGGCCAACGACCCGGAGAAGCTGGCTGCACACGACATCGAAGCGATCTACGGCAACGTGGTTTACTCAAAGCTGAGACCCGGGCTGATCTACGTCTTCAAGATCAACTCAACGGGCCAGGTTTATCCCGAAGTCGTGCCGGACATATAGGACCTATCCCGACAACTGCTCGTCCCGTCTTATCATTGCACAACCTTGCGGAAGGCTTCCATCGACTGCCGGTAATAGGGTGTTTGTACAGCTCCGTTCAGGATCGGATCGTCAACGGCTTCCATCCAAGCGTACAGCTTCTTAGACAGATCTTTGACAATCAGGGTGTTCTCCTTCTTATCAGCGATGTCGTGCAACTCGTTCGGGTCGCTCACGATATCGAATAACTGGACGAAGGGCCGAGGCTTGCCGGTACTCGCGGCTCGCTCGGTGTGCTGCGCGAATCGGACGGGGTCCACATCGATCGGGAATTTCATGCTGCGCCCCGCCTGGAAATAGCGGGTCAATTTGTAGCGTTCCGTGCGAATGCACCGTGACTCATTATCGCGGAACATGGCCGGCGTGAATTGGGCGTAAATCTCCCGGCGAGGCTTTTGATCCGATTTGCCTTGCAGGAAATCGGCGAAACTGACGCCTTGCAGATTAGAGGGCTTGGGAATGCCTATCAGGTCCAGCAACGTGGGCAACACATCGACGTGGCTGATCAATTCCTCGTAAACCTTGCCGCCGGAGAGAGGACTATCCGGCTGATACAATATCAAAGGCACTTCGATTCCCGGGTCTCGGAGGCACCACTTAGCTCCCGGATACGGGATACCATGATCCGCCGTAAAGACCACCAACGTGTTCCTTGCACAAGAGCTATCTTCCAAGGTACTCAGTACCCGGCCCACGCACGAGTCGAAATAACGGATTTCCTCCTGGTATCGCCCCAGGTCCTCCCGCATCACGGGCGTATCGGCAAGATAGCTCGGTATGAAGACGGGCTTGCTCGGATCATACTCTCGATGCTTGTACGAGCCGCCTTTACGATGCACCTCGAAAAACCCTACCTTCAAGAAGAACGGCTTACTCTCTCGTCCCCTACTTCCGAGAAATTTACCGGCCAGCTCGACCGTGTTTTCTGCATCCGTCTTTGTGGTCAGTACGTACTGGTAGCCGTACTTGTTGGCCTCGCCTCCGGCAAATACATGTTGCAAGCCGCACAAGTAAGTCTCATAGCCCGCCCGCTGCAAGATAGCGGCGGTGTGTTGCTCGCCTTCGTTGAACCGCCACCACCACGGTGCATGGGTCAGGCCCATCAGCCCGTTGCTCTGCGGATATCGGCCCGTATGCAAGGCTCCTCGCGCCGGGCTGCAGACCGCCGAGGTCGAGAACATATTCGCGAATCGCACGCCCCGGGCCGCAAGCCCGTCGATATGGGGCGATTGAACCTCCGCAATCCCATAGCAGCCGAGATGCCGGCCCAGATCGTGGGTGGTAATCATCAATATGTTCGGCCGCCCGTTCGACAGTTCCGACCCGGTTGCCCGTTCGCCAAGTGCACTGAGCAGAGAGCCAGCCGCCACAATACCGCTCGCCTTTACAAATTCTCGTCGATTCATAAGCGTTCCTAAAAGTGCGTAAAGTGACACGAAAGTGTCATCCCGAGCGAAGCCGAGGGATCTGGCTGGAAAAA
>CAYZAH010000411.1:0-4643 GCA_964475805.1 uncultured Pirellulales bacterium
AAGAATCACCACTTATGAAATCATCAACACCCTTGCACAAACAGGCTTGCCGATTACGTCCCCAACTGAACGCGATCACGCTCTTGGGATTAGCCGAATGCACGACGGACTCGATCGCCCACCAATCGTTCGGTTGTTCCTGGTAAGAATCGGGCATTACCGCATCAAACCACCAGCCCGCCACTTTGTCCTTGTATCGGTCGGCGAATTCCTTGAGCACCGCGATTCGCCGTCGGCGGCTCTCAGCCGACGGCGGGGTCCTGTTGTCACCGTCGTCCATCAACCCCGTGAATGACTTGGGATCCCGCATACATCCGTTCAACCCCGCGTAATAGCAAATGAGTTTCACACCGCGGTCGCCCAGGGCGTCGGCCACTTCGCCGATCAGGTCACGCCGGGAACACTTCTCGCCTGGGGCGTACCCCGTATATTCATCAAACGCCTTGTTCGGGGCGCAAGGCCAGCCGAAATAGTGGTCGTCAATGCAAAACAGCACCCAGCCGACTTGCCCCTCAGCCATTTGGTCGGCAAATCCCTTCACGTCGAATCCGTCCACGAAGCGGTTCCAACCTTCTGCGGTCATTTCCGAAAGCGGAGGAAACTCCGGCTTTGTTTGCAGCGATTTGGTGCCGTATGAATAACCGAGCAGGATGCGGTACTGGTAATGCATGAAAATGCCGTACTTGGCTTTCAACATCCAACTCGTGTCGCCTGAACCGGCCATGGCCTGCGGGAGGAACAGCAGCGGTGTGGCCAACGCGAGAAGCGTAGTAAGAGTAATGTTCAGTATTTTCATATCGTCATCTCCTATGTGCAGATCGGTGAATGTAGAGCGCGATCTCGGTGCCCGTTGAGATCGGTTTGAGCCAGGTGGCATCTCCCGGTGAAACGGATACGTTGGATTGCCTGACCGCATTCCCGTCCAAAGTGTCAAACCACCTCAGATCATATACGCCAGTGATCATGTTCGTGATGCCCATCGGACCGGAACAATCATAGGTATAAGCGATATAGGATTCTCCCGGATTGGCCAGCACCTACTTTGTGGAATCCGACGCGAGCGTATCGGTAGGTTCCATGATGTGGAAGTCCGCTTGCTCCATAAAACTGATGTTGAGGCCGTCGGTTGAAAGCAAGTTTTGCCTCCTTAGAATATCATGTCCCGCCTCCAGCGTGTACATTCCGGTCATGGCATAAGACCGCTGGCAACTGACGACTTGCGTAGAATTAAGAATCCCAGTCGGTGTTTGGCTCTTTTACATCGAGTTCTTTGATCCAGGCATTGCGAAATAGCACTTCATGACCCTCACACTGCAGCTTAAGTCCTCCAGGCACATCGGTGATACCTATCCCCCCCTGATTGCCTCCATCTATGCCCGAATTCTCTCCACCCCAAACCTTTTGGATTTTGTGGTTCGTGTGCGCCCTCACTCCGTTGAAAAAAATGGTCACCATTGCTTTTTCGGAGAGCTTTCCGTCCTTAAACCGAGCGGCACGGAATTTCATATCATAAGCGTTCCATTTCCCCGTGCCGTTATAAGCGTGGTATGGGCCTGCTGCCTCGTTAATCACAGCAGCCATTCCATGCTTTCCACCGTCGCCATCCAGAATCTGTATCTCATAACGATTTTGCAGATAGACTCCGCTGTTACCTTTCTTATGAGGAACCAAAAACTCAATGTGCAGCCGAAAATCCCGATATTTCTTTTTCGTAACAATGTCCGCGGCCCCATACTTACCCCCGGCTGCAGCGGGATCAGAGCTTGCAATGACTTTGCCTGGATTCACGGGATCATCGACGATCTTCCACTTAATTGGCAAAGACGAGGCAAATCGGGGACCTTCCCAATACGTCCATTTTTCGTCCAGCATTTCACGAGTTCCGTCGATCAAGACCTCGGCTCCTGGCGGTGGTGATGCGCCAACGCCAATCTCTCCTGGCGTGTTGGAATAGGTGTTACGCCAAAGCTGCAGAGGCCCCATGTCCCAGCTTCGGGCCGTGACAATGTCAATATCACCGTCATTGTCGATGTCTCCAGTCTTGGCTTTGTAGGCGCTTGTAGCAGCCAGCAACTGTCTCTGCCAAATGAGCCCCTTACCCTCGTTTGTAAACACACATATCTCAGGATTCTCCTTTCTGATCAAAGTGGCAGCTACGACATCAATATCTCCGTCCAAATCAATATCATCGCCACGAAGGGTGTGACAGTAATCTACAATTCCGACATCGTGTTTGGTCCAGGCATCAGGTCCCCCCGTAGGATTAGCCGATTCATACCATGCAACGGCGAAACCGGTTTTCTCCGAATGCGATAGAATCACATCCGCTTTGCCATCATTATTAAAATCTTTAATGTCAGCCATGACACTGTGGTCCTGCCAGCCGCCAGTCACATCCTCGTACCACACCGGATCGATATCATGCCGCTTCCATGTATCTCTGCGAGGTTGCCGGGGATTCTCGAGCCAGAATCCATTCATCACCACGTCATAATCACCGTCTCCGTCAACGTCTCCGACCGTCATCCCTTCGCGTTCGGCGTTATCGGTTTTTACCTCGATCCAGGAATTAGGTGACTCCTGGAAAAAGATTGCGAATTTGTGCTTTGTACGGACAACTACATCTGGCTTGCTATCGTGATCTATATCATGCACTTCGATATCTTTGACTTCACTGTCTGTTTCAACCGTGGCCAGTTTGTGCTCTTTCCAACCTGAAGTAGCTTTGCCGCCTGGGTTCTCATACCAAAATACACTGGCTTCATTGTCGCTGCCTTTGGATGTGACGACATCATTATCACCGTCCATGTCCAAATCGACGGCAAGCACACCATCTCCGAAGATGTGGCCGCTGTCGACAATGCTGTACCGCCGCCAATTGGGATACTTGTACCAACCGATTTTGCCATTATTCTGTTTACCCCTGTCGTCCGACCAGGTATGAACGACGATGTCATTAAAACCGTCACCGTCGATATCACCAATCGCAGTCCTGCCGCCGATATTTTCATCTATGACTACATGTTCGAAATTCACTCCTCTGGCTGGACTGCCGATGAGCAAAAGAGATGCGATTACAATTGAAACTGATGAAAAGGTGTTATGACGCACTTCTAGTTTTGAAATCATCCCGTTTAGCATTGTGTTTCTCCTAATTACCAAAAGCCGAGTATTCCTTTGTTCATTTCAACCTAACTCTGAATACCTGCAGAATCCTTTGAAGACCATGAGCACTGATATTCTTACAATATGTCTGCTGGTAGGTTTTGTAAACCAATATTCTGATATCGATTTTTCCCCTAAGCTCAACTTCATAATTGTGAACGACTTAAAAACGAAGATATAATAAGCTCTTCCAAGCTGCCATCCCTTTTCCGAATTTATAACCAGCTATAAAGCTTGCAGACGATGCCCTGAAAGTAACAGGGGTCCATACCTCGGATGGGTAAGGACCCCTTGAAGTCTACTCTGGTTGTTAATGACATCTTAGCATCTACGGCTGTGGTTCCGCCCTGTACAGTCGAATATCGTCAATGTACATTGTGCCTGAACCACCGGAAGATGTCGTGCCGGACTTGGTGCCCAGACCGATGGCGAGGGTATTCACATTGGCCAAGTTGATTCCCTGATCGGCAAAAGCCTGGAGCGGAACAACCCATTGCGTCCAGGCGCCTGCTTTTGCTGCGTTCACATCATCATTCGCTACGACTGCCGGTGCGCCCGTGGCATTGGAGACCGCCACATATAGCGGCTCAATCGCGTTGCCTGAACTTCCTCTAAACCACAGCGATAGCTCCCCGACGTTTTGCGTCGTCCAATCCCTCTGGGACGTGAGCGTCAGCGTCGCTTCTGAATTCGTCACGCCAGCTTCATTGACATATAACAACGGCATGGACTGCGCGCCGCCGTGAACAATCGTCTGCTCGGCATAAGGCGGCAGTAGATAGCCGACCTGCGCGCCGTTGTCGGCAACGCCAAAACCATCGACCCATGTTTGCCAGATAGCATGCCCCGCGGCGTCATCGTCGGTGTAGCTCTCGAAATCGTCGATCAGGAGGAAATCGGCGGTCGTAAAGCTCCAGACCAGACCCTTCACTGTGTCTGCATTGTAGACCGCATCCACCCGCCAGTAGTATGTCTTGTCCCAGTCGAGCTGGCCGGGATCATAGCTCTCCGAACCGAGATTCTTGCTACCCTTATACTCCGGCGAAGTGGTCGTGGCATTCATGACGGCGTCTTTATCCATGCCGAAATAGAGTTGATGCGAGTTCGCATTATCCGCCGGCGTCCAGTTCAGAATCTGAGTGTGCGCTACGTCCACGGCTCCATTGGTCGGCTGCGGAGCACCCGCCGCGCCCGGCGTCGTGAAGCCCCAAATGTCGCCTTTGTACGTGGCCACACCGTCATACTCATCGACGCGCCAGTAGTAGACCTTTTCACGTTCAAGCGTGCCCGCGTTGCAGCTGGCGCTTCCGGACGGGACGCCCGTGGCAGCACTGCTCACGTCATCATAGTCATCACCAATGTAGATCGTATGCAATTTAGCCCCGAAGCCCGGCGTCCACATTAAGGTCACATTGTCCGGGCCTAGGAACTCGGCCCCATCCGCCGGATTCGGATTGTAGGCGGTTCTTGGCGGTATC
>CAYZAH010000412.1:0-4633 GCA_964475805.1 uncultured Pirellulales bacterium
TGCCGTCTTGACCGAGAAGCCGAACACGCCTTTCATTCCCTCCTTGAGATTGCTTAGGTCTATCTCACCTTCTTTGTTGATCTCTCCGCCGGCCTCTTTCAGCTTGGAGGCCAAATCCACGAGATTCTCAATCCCTTTGAACAAACCCCCCAGACCCAGCTTGGCAACGTCGAAATCAACGTTCACGCCTTTGTCCTTTTTGCTTTTGTGTTGAGCCATTTTCTATCCCTTCAACATTCAATAGTCTATATTGAGCGTCTTGAGTGGCTTTTGCGGAGCGTTCTCGCACGCCTTGTTTTGCTGCGCCACAAGAGCCTTGTGCAATTTCTCGATCTGCTCGTTGGTACAGGCCAGATTCTTCATGACCGTATTTCGTCTCTTGTTCAAAACGGCAAGCTCCTTTTCTAGTCGGTCTTTCTCCCTCGCCAGTGCATACAAATCGAGATGGAGCGGTCTCTTGGCCTTGGGTACAGAGGTCGCACCGATCGAACGCACGCTCTTTATGTCACTTAGGTTGGGTAACTGCTGTAAGGTTTTCATTCGTACCTCCGTCCCTATACCTCAATCAGAGTTTCTTCTTGTTCTACTTCCGGTGTGGTTTCCCCCGGGACGTCGGTTCCGAGAGCGTCGTTCGGGCCGTTCTCAACCGGAACATCTTCTGTCTTGCCGACTTGAAGCTCCTTCATGACAAGCTCCTTGACGACCTGCTTGACACGGTCCTGATTTGTCTTCGAGCCAACCCGGCTTGTCTCCGACGCCAGAATATCCTGGCACATTTGCATGAACACGTCGTTTTCTCTTGACGGTGTCGTCTTTCGGACCTTGAGGGTCTTGGCGATCATAATGCTGCCGCGAACCGTAGGTGCGAATTCACACTTGCCGGACTCTCTCAAACCCCGCACGATGTTCACGATCGTCTCCACGGACGGTCGGGACAGCCTGGACTTGGCCTGCGTTATCTCGACCTCCGTCTCGTAGTCGTAGTAGTCCAGATCCATCGTTATCATCCTGTCTCTCAGAGCGTCCTGGCTTCGGTGAACGCCGGCGTACTCCTCGGGATTGGACGTGAAGATCGCGGTGAAATTCGGATGGACTTTCAAATAGGGTTCTTCCCCGTCCCTTGCCACGGGCAAATCCATCATCTTTTCCTGCAAGATCGACAGAAGGATATTGTTGGCCTCCGGCCGCGAGCGTGTGAACTCGTCGTAGACCAGGGTCAGCCCGTGTTTGCAAGCAATGGTCAGGCGATTGTCCACCCAGCGTTTGACCATGTCCTCTTCGGTCTTGAGCACCCGCGAAATGAAGCGATCCACGACCCTTCGGACGCGGTAGCCGTGCTCGCCGCCGACCAGGTCGGAGGTCGTGAACTCCTCGTCGCCGTGAATCATGACGACGGGCCGTCCAATCCGGCTGGCCAGGTGCATGGCTAAGGTCGTCTTGCCGGTTCCGGAAGGCCCTCTCAGATGCACAGGAAAGCCGGCTTCAACGTAATAAAGTGCTCGGTTGATAATATCCTTAACGTACTTCGTTTCCACAAAGTCCGGCAACGCACTGGGCGCCAACACCGTTGTCATCTCATCAATCATCTTGACTGCTCCTTGTCTCCTGGTTTTGTCATGCTCCGTTGAACTGCAACCGTCAGAACTTTTCCTGGCCATCGTCTGCGACCCTGGGCGACTGGCCTTGCTTTCTGTCATGCTCCTTTTCTGGTTTCTCATGTTGGACGCTACACGTCGAAACGCTGGGTTTCGCAGGCTCGGCCTTTCGTGCGCTGGATATCGCGGCGGCCACACCCTTCCAGGCTTTTCTGGCCTGGGCCATTCCATCGCCGAATTCACGCACGAGCTTATCGGCATCGTTCAGGATTCTTTCGACGTCTCTCTGGATGTGATTGATTTCTCTGGTGAGCTTGTCCTTGAGTTCCTTGGACGCGTGCCTGTGGTCTTTTTGAAAATCGTCCAGCATGGAGCCGACGCCGCTCACAAGGTCGTTGACATACGTCGCCAGACGATCCGCCTGTTCGTCGCTCATTTGCATATTGTCTTTGCGGAACTGTTCGACCATGTCTCGTGCGTTTTTCAGCAGACCCTGTACGTCCTTCGAAAGGTCATTGACAAAATGAACCAGCTCCCTGGTTTGCTGTGCGGCCATCTTTTTTCTATCCGTCGAGAACTTCTTCAACGTTCTTTGGGTATTTGTCACCAAGTCCCCTACCGCTTTGAGCCGAACCTCATTACCGTTGATGATGTCCTCCGTCAGCCTCTTCATCTCCTGAGCTACCGTCATTACCATTTCCAATCTCCTTTCTGCGTCATCTTTCTACACAGACATTCAATTCATCTTCTCAATCCATTGCCCTTAACATCCTGGGCCGGCGCCGGAGAATCATCGTGGATGTCCCGGGTCCATCCTGTTACCGGCTTATCTGACATTCTTTGGCTTGTTGCTGTGAAAGCAATGCTTGGACTCTTTAGAAACCTGGCAAGACCGCCGGCCATGTTTCTGACCAACGTGACCAGACGAATGGTGAGGGAAGAAACGGATTCCCCCGGGACGTCGTCAATCTTTTGCAGTTTTCCTCCAACGCCGGCCTCAAGCTTTTTCATTTGTTCGTCAATCTTCTCTTCGAACGTTCGAGATTCTTTGGGGCAACTATCCGACCATGCACTCGATGCCCCCGCCTGAATTCTGTGACAATTCATAATGCTATCGATGATCGCTTTTATACCCTGTAAACTATCCACGTTTAGCATCTCCTTGTCGATCCTCAAGACGGGTTCGTCCTGTCTCCGTCCGTTCCGCCTTGAATCTGCCGAGCATATCTCTGACTTGCCGTCGCCTCCGCTCTCGGCAGGCTACACGTTCCCGTCGCTGCTTCTTGAACTCAGCAAGCGTTTGCTTGAAATCCCTCATTCTCAGCTTTTCTCCCTTGGCTAACAGTTCCGCCAGCATCTTCGATGTTCGCTGGTGACCGCGCTGAAACTGCTTCAGCTTTGAGGTGACTTTCTTCTTACTCTTGGTTTGTTTGCAGAGAATGTCGTTAATCAACGTTTGCAATTCCCTGACCTTCTCCTCGCGGTTATCGGCAAGCGCATCCCTGAATTTCTGCAAGCCCTCTCTCAAGCGCCACATCAGTTTCGTTTGTTCGTCGAGATACTTCCTGGACAATTCCCGGATTTCCTGCTCGCTCTGATCTATGTATGAAGAGATAATACCCATCATCCGGTCGAAGTCCTTCTTGCGAAGGGAAGCGTTTCTGGCAAGGCTTTCTCTTAGTTGACTGCTGATCTGTTCCCGTTCGGCTCTTGAATTAAGCAAAGTGTCTTGGAAATCCTGCACGATCTGGCTGGTGGCTTCGAAGAACGTGCCGATACTCTGTATCCTCGTTTCATAGGACGATATGACGCTATCGAGAATATTGTCTTTGTCAGTAACCACAAATATCAGTCCATTCGTTGCTGAGAAGAGGTTATTCTTGGCGTGACATGCTTTCTGCCTCCTCCGTTGTGGTGCATAAGGACGACGCGGCAAGAATCCTCTTCTTGAATGTCAGCCGTTTTCGGCTTAGACGCAGGCGTTACACCTGCATGCGCGTCCTTACGCGGCCGTCGCAGTCAGACCTATCGCCTCCGCATACTTGAGATAGGTCTCAACCGAAGCCGCCACAACCCTGGCCTCGATGGCGAGAAGCTCAATGCCGACCAGCGAGAGCCTCACCCAGGCATCGACCACGATGCCCTTGTCCAGGATCCGGTCCACGACTTCCACTAGACTGTTGGAACCAATTGTTTTTTCGACCGCCATTCTGGGTCTCCCTTCTTTCTGCTTGCGCAGAAACTAAATAGAGTTACATCGAAGGATGCGCCACGTACGCGCACCCAAATTTGACTCACTTGTACCACGGAGGCTGTTCCTCACACTTCAACATCAAGCATACACCTACGTGCTTCGGCACAATTTCGGGTCGTTTTAATTAGGCTTTTCCCGGTAAGGCAATAGGCAAAGGATGGTCTCGCGAAGAAATTCGCCCGAAGCGTGAGCCGCGCGTGAAGCATTTTGTCTGGCCGATCTGCCTTCCGTCAAAAGATGGTGCATCTGTTTGTCTCTCGCCGAAAGACGCTCAGGCTTGTCGTCGGCCGGATCGAACGAGCAGTCTTTGGTGATCCCCTCCAGAATCACGCTGGTAATACAGCAAAGTCAAAATGACCTCGTAGATCGACGATTCTTCGAGACCTTCAATTTGTTTGTAGCGTTTGTACTCATCCACAATCTGGTGCCAGTGGAGGTCAACGACACTGGTGAAGATATCTGAATTGAGCTGAGCGTATTTGATGTGCCGAAAATGCTCGGCCAGAGCCTTGGTCGGGAGCGCCTTCGCCTTTCGCTTGTCGTTTTCGTACCAACCAACCCACCAACCTTTGACGTTCTTCCGTTTGTAAATCCATGGCTTTCTCATGGTCTCTATTGTATTGGCGCTTTCTATAGCTAAGGTCACTGGTGTGAGCCTGTCGCGAATCAAATAGAGCCAGAATGGAGACACGAAAAGGCTTGAAGGGCATATTTCTATCGTAAACTCTTTCAGAACAACAGGTTGGAAAAGCATGCATCGATAGGGTATCGTCCAACAAGGACT
>CAYZAH010000413.1:0-4631 GCA_964475805.1 uncultured Pirellulales bacterium
GATGCACGCTGTGATGAACGACACCGCCCTTGTCCGTCTCGGCGTACCGAGGCACAATGGAGATTGTGTGTTGCTGAATGTTCATGCGATCCAATGTTTTTCTATTTCTTCCAATGTCTTGCCTTTGGTCTCGGGCACATAGCGCCCGACGAAGACCAATAGGATGATACAAAAGGCACCATATAACCAAAATGGAAAGGCGCGATGGAACTTCCCGAGCAGCCACGGGTTTTCGTCCATCATCGGGAACGTCTGAGAGATGACGTAGTTCGCCACCCAGAGACACACCGTCGCGACCGCCATCGCCCTGCCGCGAATCCGCGTGGGGAAAATCTCCGACAGAATCACCCAGGTAACCGGCCCGACCGAAAGAGCGAAACAGGCGATATACCCCAGGATGAAAACCAATATCCACAGGCCCGTCGTCCGGCTGTACGCCGCGACGCCCATCGCCAGCAAAGAGACACCCATCCCCGTCGAACCGATCATCATCAACGGCTTCCGGCCCAGCCGGTCCACCGTCCAAATAGCGATGACGGTGAACGTCAGGTTCACCGCACCGACGATCACGGTTTGAAGAAGAGCCGCATTGGTTCCCGAGCCCATCTTCTTGAAGATTTCGGTGCCGAAATAGAGGAAAACGTTGATCCCCGTCACCTGCTGCAAAACCGCCAGTACGATACCGATGACCAGGACAATCTTCATGCCCGGCTGAAACAACTGTCTGAGCGAGCCGCTCTCGTGAGCAACGGCATCTTTGATCTCGATCAGCTCGGCTTGGGCATACCGGCTCCCATCAACACGGGCGAGAATCCCTAACGCCTCATCGACGCGGTTTTGCTTCGTCAGCCAGCGAGGACTCTCCGGCACGAAGAAAAGGCAAACGAGCAACAACAACGCGGGCAGCGCCTCCGAGCCGAACATCCACCGCCAGCCAACCTGCTCGTTCCACGCCAAATCTCCCTGGAGGGCGATGAAGTAATTGACAAAATAGACAACCAGGAAGCCGGTCACAATCGCAAACTGATTGACCGACACCATCCGCCCTCGGATTCGAGCCGGGCTGATTTCAGCAATGTACATCGGTGAGGAAATCGAGGCCGCACCAACGCCAATACCGCCCAGGATGCGGTAGATGATAAACGCGGCGATGGATCGGGGGATGGCGGTCCCGACGGCGGAGATGAAGAACAGCACGGCGGAGAGAATCAGGACCTTCTTTCGGCCGAAGCGGTCACTCAGCGCCCCGGCGGCTCCCGCGCCGATTGCACAACCAAGCAACGCACAGCCGGTCGCCCAGCCCGCCCACTTCGCGTCGAGCGTGAAATGGGCTTTCAGCGGCCCTATAGCGCCGTTGATGACTCCCGTGTCGTAGCCGAACAGCAGGCCCCCCAGGGCGGCTACAACGCACACCAGCCCAACGTACAACGCGCTTCCCTTCTCGTCATCCTGCATAACACGGGCGTCCCATCGCTCACTTGGATTCGTCGGAGGACTGCGAACAATTCTCCAGAGCGTTCTTCAAAGCCCAGTCGATAAACGTCGCATGATTATTGTTCTTATACTGGCCATTGGCATCCGTGCACCTGGCCCGGGCCTCTTCCATTTGCGGAGCAACCGGACAAGCCTTTTTGCCCAGATTCTCCAGCTCGCGGGCGGCGTAGAGCACGGTCTCTTCCCGCTGAGCCTTCAAACCGTCAGCTAATACTCCCAGAGCACCTTCACAATGTCCCAACCTGCACAGCACCCCGGCGGCGGCGAAACGAACGTTCGGACTCGAATCGCCCAGCAATGGCTTGAGGTCGTCGATGGCGGGTTCCGCTTTGGACCCAAGAGCGGTCAGCGCGATAACGGCCCAATAGCGAACCGCGCTGTCCGAGTCATTCAGCAGCCGAATAGCCGCCGGCATACTTTCAGGCCCCCTGCCGACCAATTCCGCGGCGGAGAGAATACGCTTGCACGGGAACTTGGCCGGGTCCCGCGCTATGTCATAAGGCGTCGAACCCTCGGCGCGAATGTGCATCTCCGCCTCCGGCAGCAGACCCAAGTCGCGCATCTGGAGCATCCACTGGTGGAGCACGGTGCGCATCCGCAACAATCTCTGGTGGTGCCGGTCCGAATTCGCCAGGTTATCAAGCTCGTCCGGGTCCTTCAACGTATCATAAAGCTCCTCGACCGGCTTATCCGGCTCCCAAAGCGCTTTTTGTGCCTCGGTAAGCGGATCCTCTTTCACCGCGCGTCTCAATTCCTGCATAATCTCCGCCCGATCCGGATATTCGCTCGGCTGGATATACGGCAGATGGGGCATGAAATTGCGGATGTATTTGTAGCGCTCGTCGCGCACGCAACGCGAACACTCGTAGGCCTCGTCCACCCGGCTGGACGCTGCGAAGATATATTTTCGCGCCCACTTGGCCCCGGGACCGAGGAACGGGAGACCTTGCATATAATCCGGCGTCGGCAAGCCCGTCAGGCCAAGCACAGTCGGGGCAAAATCGACGAAGCTCACCAAGTCCTCATTCCGCTCACCCGCCCGCGCCGACGCGAAACGCTGATAAGGCCCGGGGATGCGAATCAGCAGCGGGACGTGAAGGCCCGTGTCGTAGAGCGTCCTCTTGAATCGAGGCAAACCCAAGCCGTGATCGGAGAAGAAGAACACGATGGTGTTGTCCGCCAAGCCGTCGGCTTGAAGCTGGTCGAGCAAATCGCTCACTTCCTTGTCCATAAAGGTCATCAAGTCGTAGTAGCGCGCCCAAATCTTTCGCACCATCGGCGTATCGGGATAGAACGGCGGAAGCGGCACCTCAGCGGGGTCGTGACGCTCTGCCGGATCGAGCTTCGAGCCGTATTTGTCGAAGAACTCCTCGTCGGAACCGTTAATCTCGCCCTGGTGCGTAGACGTGAAATTGAACACGCTGAAGAATGGCTGGCCGGGCCGGCGCTTGCGCCAGTGGGCCTCGTGGCTCGACTCGTCCCAGACACCCACGTCGATGAAGTTGTAGTCTTTCTTGTAGTTGTTCGAGCAATAGTATCCGGCTTCGCGAAGGTATTGCGGGAAACACTTGATCTTGGCCGGCAATTTCACCTCGGAGCGTAAGTGCTGCGTCCCCAGAGACGTCGCATAGACGCCCGTGATCAGGCACGAACGGGACGGCGAGCACACCGGGCCGGTCGAAAACGCCTTCGTATAAAGCACCGACTCGCCGGCTAACTTGTCCAGGTTCGGCGTGATCGCAAAAGAGTCGCCATAGCAACCCAAGTAAGGAGCGCTGACGTCTTCGCACGTGATCCAAAGAATGTTGGGTGGCCCTTCAGCCTGCGGTACGGATGGCCGGCTTGCGATTCGCGCGCAGCCTGAAAGGGCGACACCCGATGCACAAAATCCCACGGCTTTAAGAAAGTCACGACGCGTGCTAACGGTACTCATTGGTGTTCTCTCCTTCCCGAGCTGGGATTATTGGGTCGAAACCACTTTGAAATCACGAAGGCTGTGAACCGTTTTACCATCTACTGCATCCAATTCCACGATGAGCTGATACTCTCCGGTCTCCTTCGGAACCGCCTGGGTGAACGATAAGACTCGTCGGCCGAGAGCGTTGACGGTGCAAAGGCCGGACTGTTCGGCGACAATCTGATCGCCGCGTTTGATGTGAAAGCGAACGGTTCCTTCCCAGGGATCATACAAGTCATTTATGACGTAGACTTTGAACTCATGCTCGGCGCCGGCGGCAAGCTCGCCACCCCAGAAGTCCACCATCAACCCGACCGGCGAGAAAGCGTCGCGGACGTACCGCTCGAAATTCGGCTCGAACGTCAGCTTCTCCAGATCAATGAAATGGTCGCTCGTGGCGCCGCCTTCCGGCCTCGGTTTGTCACCGGGCCGTGAATACCCCAATCCGCAAAAATGCAGCACGCCGGCGCACTCGCGATGCCCCCGCCAGAACTCGGTCAGAGCAGCCAAGTAGCGCGCGTAGAGCACGCGCCTCTGTTCCGTTGTCGAGTTCGGGCCGAGCAGGAAGTTATATATCTTGTCGGTCAGACAGGTGGTCGTGCCGTCGCGGTTGAGCCATAGCCAGCCGTACTCATTGATAATGATGGGAACGTCATAACGTTTCTGCGCGTCCCTCAATCGTGGCTCACCCGACGTATGGGCCAAGTCCGACAGATGGAATTTCCCTCTGCCCCACTGAATCGTGCTGAATAGATAAGGATGCGATTCGACGCAATCGTTCGGACTCTGTGGCTCTGCCCAGCCGTTCTCCCACGGGCGGTTGGACAAATCCAGATGGCGGACGGCCTGGAGCGCTTTGCCCGTTTCGGGCGTGACGCTTTCATTTTGGGCGTCCCAGATTACGACGCACGGGTGGTTCCAGCGCTCTCGCATCCACTCCGTATATTCCGGAATGATCTTCTCGCTGACGGGTTTTTCCGGCGCATCGCTGAGCAGCCAGATGGGAAATTCATCCTGAATCAGAAAACCTTCCTCATCGGCAATGTCGTACCAAATATCCGGTGGAAAACCGATGCAATAGCGCATTGAATTCCAGTGCATGCTCTTGAATTTTTTGTGCAGCCGTCGCACCCACTCGGCCCGCCAGGGTTTGTCGCCCCGCTCGGAGTCCTCGAAAAAG
>CAYZAH010000414.1:0-4628 GCA_964475805.1 uncultured Pirellulales bacterium
GCTATTAGCTATTGCTCCGCGTTCTCCGCGTCCTTCGTGGTTGGATTCGGCGTAGGAGTTTATGACGGGGCTTTGGCAAATGGAAAGACACAGCGCGTCCCGACCCACGTGCGAAAGGCACCAAAACGTCTCGTCTTACCATCTAAGAACAAGAAAGAAATAATCCTTCTCATTTTTTTTTACCGTCGTTCAGGCAACCAGCGCGAACGCAGAAAAACTACAACCATACTACAACCAAAAGACACGCTATCTGCGAATCCTGCGATATTTACCACCCTCTAAGTGCTTAAAAGGCCGATATTTACAAGATACCAGGGTGCATGTACCCCCTAGAGCGGAACGGCGGGGCCGTTCAACTCCGTCAGACAACCAATCGATACTCGAATCAAAGCAAGAAAAGGAGAAACTCACGATGGCGACATTTCCACGAACTGAAGGTCAGATCAAGACATTAGCCCAGAACATTGCCACCGGCTTAGCGGCCAATGCGGTGGATTTTCCGGCCCCGCCGGTTCCTTCTCTGGACCTGCAGGCGCTGCTCGATTCACTCATTACCCTCTGCGACGAGCAGGTAGCCGCCTTAGCTGCCGCCGAACAGGCTACGCTGACCAAGGACGCCGGGCTCGAAGAGCTGGTGACAGCCATGAAGGCGAACTTGCGCTACGCCGAGGACGCTGTTAGCCACGACGACGCCAAGCTCACCGCCCTCGGCTGGGGTGGTCGAGCGGATGCCACCGCACTCGACGCGCCCGGCCAGCCGCGCCTGCTCGAAGTGCCCCGCCAGGGCGAAGGCTGGATCTTCCTGGATTGGAAGAAGCCCGCCGACGGCGGAAAGGTCGCCGCCTACAAGATCGAACGCCGCGAGCGGCCCGCCGGGGACTGGATGCTGGTCAGTATGGCCATCGAATCCGAGGCGACCCTGAACAATCAGGAGCGCGGCAAGGACTGGGAGTACCGCGTCATCGCCACGAACAAGGCCGGCGAGAGCACCCCGAGCAACACCGTCGCCGCCGTGCTGTAAGGGATATTCGCGCCGCCGACACGCAGAGCCGAGAGAGGTCTTTTCATTTGTCATTGACGATTGACACGGATTACCTGAGGCACAAGTAACACGGGCTTTTTTTGACACGGATTTACACTGATTAACACTGTTCTTGACTTTGTTATCCGCGTTCATTCGTGATTTTCTTGCCGCAAAGGTGCACAAAGAACACATGGCCTTGCCATCCCGAGGGGATAACAGTTTTGCGAATCCTGTGTTTCTTCTCGGCTACCGGTTCCTGTTCATCTTGTTCATCCTGTCAGAAAACCGAAAATCGCCGTTTTTAGGCTGAAAATGTGGTTTTGGCCGTTACCAATGTCCTGATGCAGGCTTACATTGCCTCGATGTAAATTTACATCGGCTCGATGTAAGCCTGCAAAGCCTCGATGCAAGTCTGCATCATCTCAATGCAAGCTTACAGTGCTTTGGTGCAAGTCTGCAACGGCTCGATGCAAGCCGACAATGACACGATGCAAGTCTGCAATCTCACGATGTAAACGTGCAATCAGACAAATGAAGCTTACAACGACACAGTGCATTTACCATTTACTATTTGCTATCCGTTCGACTCCGCTCAGGACAGGCTTACTAATGTCTATTGTCCCTGCTTTCACGGGGATGACAGCACAAACGAATCTGTGTCCATCTGTGAAATCTGTGGCTTCAAATTGACTATTGCTCTGCGTTCTCAGCGGTCTCTGCGGTGAATACCCGCTTTGACACAATGCCTGTATTTCCTCATCGGTCAGTGCCCGGTCGTAGATGCGCAGGTCGGCCATCTCGAAGTGCCAGTCGGACTCCGCGTTCTGATAGACCTGTCCGACGGCGCCGGCTAACCAGTTTGCCGAGACGAAGCTGTTGGCGTAGTTCGGATCGGTCCGGGTGTCTTTGGCGACGCCGCCGGTCCAGAGCGACAGCGTCTGGTCCTGGCGGCGGAAGGTGACGTGCCGCCACTGGCCGTCTAAGATGCCCGCTCCGGTGCATAAGCTGACGAACTGTCCGACGCCGCCCCAGCCGACCCGGCAGAAGACAGCGTTCAGGGCCGCATAGAACCTGACGAACGGCTCGAGACTGGATGAGGCGGCCCGGCACAGGAACGTCTTGGCGTCCGAGCCGGGGTCGGCGCCGGTCCTGTACCAGAACGCAATTGTAAAATCGCATCCGGCGTCGAGGATATCGCTTAAGAGCGTTGTTCCGAAGTCGATCCGGTCGTCCACGCCGTCGAAGGCTAAGGCGCTTGCGCCGTTCGGGCCGGGCACCGAATGCGCGGCGGTGTTCGGATCGCCGGAGGGATCGACCAAGACCTGGTCGCGAGCGCCTGCGGCGACGTCTCGAACGGTGGGATTGGCGGCGTTGTCGTCCATCGGCAAGTGAAAGACCGGCGCGCCGACGGTGCTCTGCTCGCCGGTTAATTCGATGGCGTGCAGAAAGATCCCGTCCATCGGGGCGGGGTTGTTGTCGTACTGGCAGAAGCGTATCTGAAACGCATCGTTGTACGACAGGCCCCACTCGGCAACGGCGGCGTCGAGATCCAGATCGTACGGCGTGAAGCGGTCCGAGCGAAGGTGCCGAAGGTCCTGAATCTCGTACCAGCTCTGGCCGTCTTCGCTGATCGCCACACCGTCGAAATTTGCGTCACCGGTAAACGGGTTCGACGGCGGCGCGTGCGGCTCATCGCCGAACTCCATCGCCTCAAACGTGAGCCTGACCTGGCTCAAACCGGACAGGTCGCAGGTCAGCGTGACGGCGTTGCGGGCGTACTTGAAATCCTCGACCGGATCGGCCATCTTGATGGAGAGGCCCTCGGCCAGATTCGACAGGTCGATACCCGGACCGTCAGAGGCAACTTGTGTTGGAACTATTTTCATTGACTATTTATTGTTGGCTATTGTATCCGCGTAATCCGCGGTTTCAATTTTAGACAGGATATACAGGATCCTCAGGATGTTGTTTTATCTTGTTCATCCGGTCCCAAAGGTCGTTCCTTGCCGGCCATGGCGGCGAGGCCGTGCTGGTCCATGAGACGGGTGAAGAGGGCGACCCTTCGGCCGGCGGATTCGAGCGAGCCATTGGCGTGGACCTGGACTTTAATGCTCAGCGACGTGCCGGCGCGACGGTCTCGGACCGGAACGGTCATTTGCAGAATCTCCTCGGGTCGAACGTGGCCGTTTGGTTTCTCCCACGACAACGTTCGCTTGCTGCCATCCCTGTTCGTCAAGGGCAGCGAACTGCTCAAAAAGCCCATCTCGCCGGCGGCGAAGCAAACCGCCTGCCACCATTCGTCGAACTTGCGGGCCTGTCGAAAGTGCAATTCGATGTTCTCGAACGTTTCCAATTCCTGTTTTCGCTGGCTGGAGACGGCGTACTTTCGCTTCAAACCGTCGATGATCTCACGCAACCGGACTGAGCCGACGACCTGGAACACCAGTACGAGCAAAAGCAGCGTGCAGATAAAGACGATGAGGGTCTGACTGTTGCGCGTGACCAGCATGAACATCCCCAACCCGGCGGCCAGTAAGGTCACGACGTAGGCGGTCAGAACGACGTGACGCTGGCGCAAGCCCAGAGCGAGCAGCCTGTGATGGAAATGACTGCGGTCGGGGGCGAACATACTGCGGCGTTCGAGGAAGCGCCTGAGCATCGAAAAGAGCGTGTCGAAGATCGGGATGCCTAAGGCCAGGATGGGCAAGGCCAGGCCGACAATCGTCTCGGTCTTCGTGGCCGACAGGACGCTCGCGGAGGCGATCGTGAAACCTAAGAATAAACTGCCCGAATCACCCATGAAGACCTTGGCCGGCTCGAAGTTGAACAGCAGAAACCCGCTCAGACTTCCTAAGAGCGCCAACATGAGAATGGCCATAACAATGTCGCCGCTGTAAATCGCCAGGACGGCGATCACGCCGCACGCAATGGCCGATATCCCCGCCGCTAAACCATCCAGGCCGTCGCTGAGATTAATCGCATTCGTGATTCCTACGATCCAGATCAATGTGAATAGCCAGGAAAACCAGCCAAACTGCAGTACGAAGTTACTCGTGATGGGTATGGACTCAATACGGATACCCGCCGAACACACGATGAGCGCGGCGACAATCTGGCCGAAAAGCTTCGTGCGGACGCGAAGACCTCTGATATCGTCGATAAGCCCGATCACGAACATCAAAGCCCCAGCGCCGAGCACCGTGACGATCTTGGACTGAAGCAGTCGAAAAGTTTCGCCGATGAAATTATGTAAGAGCAAGACCGGGATCACCAGCCCGATCATGGAGAGGAAGATCGCCACCCCTCCGATCCGAGGAACGGGCTGCAAGTGGATCTTGCGGACGCCGGGAACATCGACGAGCTGCAGCCACGTGGCGACGTGAATTACCACAGCGGTTGTCACAATCGCCAATGCAGTGGAACCCAGATATACTGTTACGTACGTTTTCAAAAGCGGTCCGTCCGGATAGACTTCGTCCCCGTCGGTGGTCACACCGGGGTCTCTGGCTCGCACGTTAACTACACATTTGCACTTTCGAGCCTCGGCCAACCGCCGATATCAGCGAGGTTTTGCCTGGCCCGCCAGGAGCTCCGGATGCACCGA
>CAYZAH010000415.1:0-4625 GCA_964475805.1 uncultured Pirellulales bacterium
ACGATGAGCACGCCGATACTGAGTGTGACCGTGACCAGCCGAAAACGGATACACACGTCCAGGAACGGCATGTACAGCTTGTTGATGAACCCGTGCAGGCCCTTGCTGAAGAAGCCCTGGAGCGCACTGAGAAGGCCGGGCTGGGCGGACCGCTTCTTGCCGTGGGCCAGATGGCAGGGAAGAATAAGCAGCGCTTCGATCCAGGAGATGGAAAAGACCGTGATGACCACAAAGGGAATCACTCGCCAGATTTTTCCCATGACACCGGGCACGGTGCAGAGAGGCAGGAAGGCGACGATGTTAGTCAAAATACTGAACGTCACCGGAAGCAGGACGTCGCGTGCGCCCAGGATCGCGGCTCGTATCGAACTCATGCCTTTCTGGCGGTAATCGTAGATGTTCTCGCCGACCACGATCGCGTCGTCCACAACAATTCCCAAAGCGATGATGAAGGCAAACATCGAAATCATGTTGATGGTGACACCGAGCATCGGCAGAAACAGAAAGCACCCGAGGAACGAGATCGGTATCCCCATCGTGACCCAGAAAGCCAGACGGAATTCCAGGAACATACCCAGGAGCAGGACCACGAGCGTCAGCCCGTAGAAGGCGTTTGTCAAGAGCAGCTCCAGCCGCTGGCGATAGATGTCGGATCGATCATAGTTAATCACCCAACTGATACCGGGCGGCAGGTCTTTTTCGATATCGCTCATGGCCGCGCGTACGGCGTCCGAAACGCCGATGGGCGTTTGGTCGCCCACTCGGTACACCTCGAGACCGACGGCGCGTTTTCCATTGTACGTTGCATAGCGGTCCTCCTCTTCAAAGGTGTCTTTCACCTTGGCGACGTCGCCCAAATAGAGCACCGCCCCGTCGGCGGTGGTAATCAATGGAATCGTCGCGAATTCCTTTGCCCAATCCCGGCGCTCGTTGACGCGGAGCAAGATATCTCCGCTTTGTGTTTCAAGACCGCCGCCCGGGATCTCGACAGACGTCGCGCGAACTCGCTGGGCCACCTGGTCCAGCGTCAAGCCGTACCTGCGGAGTACGTGCTGGTCGATCTCGATGGCGACCTCGTAGCGGCGCGCGCCGCGCAGATCGACCTGCGTGATTTTGGGGTCCTGGAGCAAGCGGTCCCGCACCTGCTCAGCCAGCTCGCGCAGGACCCATTCACTCGTGTCACCGTAGAGTTGGACGCGCAGCACTTCACGGCGGATAATTATGAGGCTCACCTCCGGCCTCTCGGCGTCCAACGGGAACGTGATGATCCGGTCGATTTGCTGTTTGATGTCCTGATAGACTCTTTGCTGGTCGGATCCTTCCTCCAATTCGGCTCTGACCATGCCCATTCCCTCGGCGGCGGTGGCCGTGATCTCCTTGATCCCATCCAGACCGCGAATCGCCTCCTCGATAACGAGGACAATTCCCTGTTCGACTTCTTCCGGGCTCGACCCGGGGTAGGCGACCTGGATGGTGACCATATCCAGATCGAATTCGGGAAAGACCTCCTGTTTGATGTGAATCGCTACGAACAAGCCGCCGACCAGGAAAACGAACATCAACAAATTGGGAGTGATGCGATTGCGGGTCATCCAGGCGATGGGACCCCGGCTATCGTCGCGGCCGTTTTGGTTTATGTCTATTTCGGCCGACATCAGCGTCCTCCCTTCTCGTCGGCGACCTGAATCTCGGTCGAGGCGGCCTCTTCTTCGGGCGAAGCGACCCTCAGAGGCATACCCGCCACCGGTGCTGCAATGTCTGTGACGACGAGCTCCTCACCCTCACTTAAGCCCGTGCTCACGTACACCTGGTCACTGTCCTTAAAGATGACCTCGACGGGCCGAATTTCAAGCACGCCCGCATCATCCATGATCCATACGGTCTTGTTGTCCCCACGGAGGTGTGACCATTTCACCGGGAAGACTGAAGCCAAAGTCGTTCCCTGGATCTCAGCCGAAACGTACGATCCCATCAGCAGTTGCGGCAGGTCGTGGTTCTCGGGCTTCAGGCAGAAGGGATCGTCCACGGCCACCAGGAGTTTCGCCAGCCGGCCTTGTGTCTCCAACTCCCCAACCAGGCACACCACCCGGCCCGTGCGGTAGCGGTCGGCGCCCCAGGCCATCGGGTTGGCGATTTTCACGCTCGAACCGGGGTCCCCGTTTTGCCGTGGGATCGTGAGCCATTTAAGCTGCTCGACCCACACTTTCACCTCGATCCACGCTTCGTCCGTTCCGATGAGCGTCACTAAGTTTGTGCTGGCCGAGACCGTGGCTCCGAGATCGACCTGCTTTTCCTGAATGACGGCGTTGAACGGCGCGTTGACGTCACACCGAGTCAGATCCAACTCGGCTTTCTGCAGGGCGGCCTCGGCGGATTCCTGAGCGGCCCGGGCGGACGCCAATTGCGGCTCGCGCAGCACGAGCTCGCGATCGTCATCGGCGATGGTCTCGCCCAGAAGCTCGTACTCCTGTTTGGCAATCGCCTGGTTGCCCTGCTCGACCTTCAGATCTTTGACGGCCTTGCTCACGTCGTATTGTCGCTGTCGGACGAGGATTTCATAATCCCGATGGTCCACGGTCATGAGCTTCTGGCCGGCGTGGACGATGCCGCCCGGGACGACGTTGTCTGATAGCTCCACGATCTGGCCCGTGACCTGCGGACGCAGGGTCACTTCCTGAGCCGGCTTGACGATTCCGTCACCTGTGACCGTCGTGGTGCAGTCGGCTTTGCGGACCGGAATGACCTGCACGAGCTTCGCTTGCGTCGGCGGTTTCTGGCGGCCGGCACGCGGACTCGTATTGATCTGATGGCGATAGGCTGCGAACGCGCCGATAAGAATCAAGGCCGACAACACGACCTTGGCAACCCCACCGGCCAAGCTTCGCACTATCGGGTGACGTTTTTTCTGTTCGCTCTTTTGCTTATTGTGCGTTGGTGACATAACCTTACCTATTCCTCTTGACTAACACTTTGCGAATTTGTCGAGCTTAACGTCTCGCCGGTTTGGGCTAATGTCGGTTGTTTCAAATCAAACGAGCCGGCGATGGATCGGTACAAATCAATCTGGTCCTGGATAAGCGCGCGTCGCGCGCTGACGACGCTGCGTTCGAGTCCTTGCAGTGATTCCAACGATTCGAGCACGCGAATGTAATCGACCTGTCCCTTGATATAGCTCTCCTGGTTTCGCCGATAGGTTCGGCGGGCAAGTTCGATCTGGTGTTCGAGATTACTGAGCAGCAGCGCCTGTTGTCGTTGTCGTGTGAGTGCGCCTTCGACCTCCTCCAGCGCATCGAGAATCGTTTGTCCCCAGGCGTGAATCTGTTCTGAAACGACGGCTTTCTGCCGTTCAACCTCCGCCTTTCGCAGGTCTGCGTCAAAGAGCGGCTGAACCGCGTTGGCGGCCAGGTTCGCCAGCCAGTCGTCGAACAGATCGTGCACGCTGACCGCCGAGGTCTCAGCGTAAGCTGAAATGCTGACGCGGGGATACTGATCCGCAATGGCCGCGGCCAGACGCTGGTCGGCGGCTTGAACCTGCCGGTAGCTTCGACGCACGTCCGGCCGGCGAAGAAGAACGTCCGCGGGAACGCCAAGCTTCGGGATTGGAGGCAATTCCGGTGATTCGATAGTCGTCTGTTGCCATGCCTGCTCGGGTCGGTTACCGATCAATACGGACAACGCGTACTGCAATAGCTCAACCGTTTCTTCCGCCGCGATTAGCTGGGCCTGGGTGGAGGCGACGAGCTGTTGCTGTCTGTACACGTCGGCCGCGCGGGCCACTCCCTTCTGCCATTGCACCGTCACGATCTTGAGCACGTCCTGGTTCGTCTTGATTTGACCGTGAGCGATGCGGACCAGGGCCTTGGCCTCGGCGAGCTGGTACCACGTGTTGGCGATGGACGCCGCTAAGGTAATGGCGGCCGTGTCTACCGTGTCGCGTTGGGATTGAACGTCGAGCCAGGCGGCCCGCCGCGTGGACCTCAGCTCGGACCACAGATCGACTTCATAGCTGGCCGCGACCCCGACGGAATAGAGGCTGGTGTAGCGGGTCGCTCCATTCGCCTCCTGGCGGGTCCGGCTGGCCTCAGCCGTTAGGCTCGCCTGGGGCCACAGTGAGGCGCTCACCTTCCGCGCGACGGCCTGTGTCTGAGCGAGGCGGTCCCAGGCCGTCAGCAGAGTAAAGTTGTTCGACAGTGCCCGGTCGATCAGGTCTTCAAGCTCGCTGTCCTTGAACGCGCGCCACCATTTGTCCTGCATCGGCTCGGTGCCCGCCACAGAGAACGCTTCCGGAATCTGCACGGGCGTGGCTGGCTCCTTGATCGGGTGTGCGCAACCGGCGATAAGGATCAACAGACCGACCAGGAAGTACTTGTGCGATTGTCTTGCCATGTGACCACGGTCCTCACTCGCGCAGTGCCTTGGGCTGCGCCTTCAGTGTCACTCAACGTCCTCTACGTGACTTTGGTTTTATTGCTCTGCCGGACGGCTTTGATACCCGCCAGCGAAAAGGACGTCACGTGGTCCACCAGGGCGTCAATGAGCTCCGGGGTGGGCTTGCCTCTGCCCTTGACAACGCCTGCGGGAAATTTCCCTCGACAAAATCCCATGGCCAAGCATTGGTGGACTAC
>CAYZAH010000416.1:0-4587 GCA_964475805.1 uncultured Pirellulales bacterium
GAAGAGGTGATGTTCAAAGCCAAGCCGGCGCGGAACGTCGTGAAGATTCGACCGTTGAAGAATCTGAAAGATATGGTCTAACCTTTGGAAGAGATATACGCTAAACAGGCCCACACCAGGTCACCTCTGGGTGGGCCTGTTGTATAACTACTTTTTGTGCTTCCCGGTCAATTGCTTAAGACCGGCTCGGGCTTCTTTCTTGCTTATAGTGCGAGCCGAGGCGAGGGCCTGCACCTGCTGCTGCCGGGGGCGGCTGAGTTCATTTTCCCAGCTGTAAATCGTCTGGCCAGTTACCCCAACGAGCTTGCCGTAATCCGCGGCGCTCAGGCCCAGACGCTTTCGCTGTGAACGCAGACCTTTCGCGGTAAATCGCACGCCTCTTGTATCAGCAGTGGCCGTCGATGCCGAGGTCTTTTGGATCGCCTGTTTTTCAAGGATGGTCACTTTACGTTGAAGATTCGAGTTTTGACGCTTCAATTCGGCAATATCTCGCCTGTATTGGGATGATGCTTTTTTAAGCGAGCTTGTCTCATTCCGGATCTCCTTGCGAGCCAGTCTCGATATCTCCTCTTTAAGGGCGGCAACTATGTTCGACATTCTTGTTCTCCTGATGCTTCATTATGACTTCGACAGAACCGCGTTCTACAATTACCAACCGGTGATAATACTGCCCGGATAGTGACCATACCACCTTTTGCTGCTCAGAGCAAGGGTAATGCCCGCAGAGACAAAGGAGACTGGCCTTTTCGCTGTCCCTCACCAACTGCCTCCCGGCTGCCACGCGGGGCAAAGGGTTGTTTTTTCATGCCATTCCTGCGGCAAAACCAACTGCCTGCTACTTGGTGGCGTATCCCCCTAATTCCGTCCCCGCATCGTTCACGCAACCAATGTCCTCGCGCAAAGCTGAGTTCATCTCGGTATGCCAGGGCCAAGACAGCAAGAGAAGATCCTGTGAAAGGGGTGAAACATAATGACGCAGTACATCCAGGACTGCCAGAGTCAGGATTGTGGTTGCTTGGATGGATAACGAGGGGCTATGATGTGGCTCAGAGAGTTCTGCCAAGACGTGCAGAGATTCGTATGCAAGACGTCGCAATATTTATCGGGTGAAACAGATGATCTATAGAACAAGACACCGTAGTGTTCTGGAAATACGGGCCTATTTCATTGCAGTTGGAATAGGGGCGCTTTGTGCCGTTTGTCTTGCGGAGCCCGCTGCCGCCGCAACCTCCCAGGCCCAAGCGTGGGCGGTACCCACCTTTCACTGCCTCGGTGTGTACTGGTCGCCCGAACAGGGAGACGCGGAAAAGAAGGTGTCTATACAATACCGCGAAAGTGGACAGCCCACGTGGCGCGACGGCCTGCCTATGCGTTACAATCCCATTGAGACGCCGGAATGTAAGGCGGACTACCGAGGCAGTATCGTCAATCTGAATCCGGGTACCTCATACGAGATCGCCCTCCAGCTCGACGGGACTGAGACCCGAGATGTGTTCAAGGCAACGACGTGGAGTGAGCGTTTCCCGGTCGCCTCGGTAGTCACTGGTGAAAGTCGAAACAGTACGTTCAACGTCGACAAATCGGGGACTCCCCAGGGCTACGTGCTCTACGACGGCACTGGCTGCACGATCGACACGCAGAACGAGAACGACGTGGGTATAGCCGTACGTGCGAGCTACGTCATTCTACGCGGGTTCACCATCAAGAACGTGAAGGAACACGGGATTCGGCTCTTCAGTGGCCACCATATAGTCATCGAAGACTGCGACATCAGCCAGTGGGGAAGCGAGAGCGAGCAGGGCTGGGGCAAGGATTATCAGGCCTGCATCTTCAGCAACCAGAGGGACCTCCGCTGTGTGGTCGTCCAGCGATGCCGGTTACACCACCCCTCCTGGGACACCAACAGTTGGGCGGAGAAACACGGTGCATCCACCCACCCCTCGGGGCCGCAGACCATTGTCTTCTGGGAGTCCGAAGGCAATCACGTCATTCGCTACAACGAGTGCTGGTCGGATCCGGACCATTACTTCAACGACGGGATGGGCGCCGGATATAACGGCGGCTTCCGCGGTTTCCCGGGCGCAGACAGCGACATCTATGGCAACTACATCGCCAACTGCTGGGACGATGGCATCGAAGCAGAGGGCGGCGACCAGAACGTGCGCATATGGAACAACTACATAGAGAATGTGTTGATACCCATAGCCAATGCCGCCGTGTCGATCGGCCCGCTTTACGCCTGGCGCAACGTCTCGGGGCGTAGCTACAGCCCCCCGGGCAGCAGTTGGAACATGACCCACGGGCCCTTCTTCAAGATGGGTTACGCGAACGGCGAAAAATGGATGACGGGCCACATGTACCTCTTCAACAATACGATATTCCAGCTAAACGACGAGGGGGCCGGCGGGCTCGGCGGTTCATCAAGGATCATCAAGCATTGCGTCACCCGGAACAACGTCCTCGACGTGAGACGCTCGGACAGCCACAGCATCAGCACCGGCAAGAGCGTAGACAACGACTTCGATTACGATCTCCTGTCAGCACGCTACCCCGGCGACCAGGAGCAACATGGCCTTTCCGGCAAGCCAACTTACACATCCGGAGCAGGATTCGACGTCGAGACCAAGCTGGGCAACTTTCAGCTTGCACCCCGAAGCCCTGGATACGACCAGGCAGTGGTGATCCCCAACTTCTGCGACGTCTTCACGGGTGATGCGCCCGACATGGGCGCGCATGAAGCCGGCACAGGACCAATGACGTTCGGCGTGAAGGCCCGGTTCGTGCCGCCGGGCACGAAATTGAAAGGGATGAAGTCTCATGATTGAAAAGACAAAATACCTATCAGTTGTCATCAGCCTGATCACCTTGACCACCTCTATCGGCCTCGGAGCCGATCTGCCGCGCAGTACGCCGGAATCGCAGGGCGTCTCGTCCTCGGCCATCATCGCGTTTATCGAGGCGGCCGATAGGCGCATCGACTCGTTGCATAGCTTCATGCTCCTGCGCCACGGCCGCGTGGTGGCAGAGGGTTGGTGGTCGCCCTATCGCGCCGATGCTCCGCACTCCCTGTACTCGCTGAGCAAGAGCTTCACCTCGACGGGCGTGGGACTGGCCGTCGCCGAGAGAAAACTCAGCTTGGACCAGGAAGTGTTGGCGTTCTTTCCCGAGGATGCGCCGGCCCAGCCAAGTAACAACCTCAAGGCGATGCGGATCAGCGATCTGCTCCGCATGTCCACGGGTCATCAGACCGAACCGCCCCGTACGCCCGATGAGGCTTGGACCAAGACCTTTCTGGCGCACCCCGTCCCGTTCAAGCCTGGGACTCATTTCATGTATAACACGTCAGCTACGTACATGCTGTCGGCAATTGTCCAGAAAGTAACAGGAGAGACGGTGCTCGACTACCTCCAGACGAGGCTGTTCGCACCTCTCGGTATTGAACACCCGACCTGGGAAACCAGCCCGCAAGGCATCACGGCAGGTGGTTACGGCTTGAGCCTTCGTACCGAGGACATCGCGCGTTTCGGCCAGCTCTATCTGCAAAAGGGCCAGTGGCAGGGGAAACAGCTTGTGCCCGAGGCGTGGGTCGAGGCGGCAACGGCCCGCCAAACCTCGAACGGCAGCAATCCGGACAGCGATTGGGACCAGGGGTATGGTTACCAGTTCTGGCGTTGCCGCCATGGCGCCTATCGAGGTGACGGAGCATTTGGGCAGTACTGCATCGTGTTGCCCGAGCAGGATGCCGTGATCGCCATCACCAGCGGTGTGAGGGACATGCAGTCCGTGCTGAATCTGGTCTGGGAAAAGCTATTGCCGGCCATGCAATCGACGTCACCGATGCCCGACAACGAGAACCGGATGAGACTCAGGAACACTCTTCAGGAATTATCCTTGCCTGTAGTGGAAGGCTCCGGCTGTCCCGCGGAGGTGTCAGGCAGGAAATACGTATTTCCGGACCCGGACAATGAGCGGACACTGGAAACACTCTCGATCGAGAGTGATGGACAGGAGGGTCCTGTGACGCTTTTGGTGCGATCCCATGGCGTCGAACAACGAATCGTCTGCGGTCGCGGTGCATGGCAAGAGGGACGAGCGGCGTGGGGGCAGTTACCCCGACAACCGATGGCCGCCTGCGGCGCTTGGACCGAAGACGACACATTCACGGCCAGGTTCTGCTTCTACGAGACGCCTTATATCATAACGGTCACCTTGACGTTCTCAGAGGATGATGTGCGCTGCAACGCCGAGGCCAACGTCGGTTTCGGGCCGACCAGAGAACCGGAACGCATCGGCAAGGCCGAGTAATATTGGTCAAACAACCTATTCAGGCACAGTCTGCGCGGGACATGTCGGTCAGCAAAAAGAACACAAGAATGAAGCAGATTGGCCAAGTGAGATGACTTCAATAGTTGTTGGTTGCGTCGCAGCAGGCCTCGACTGTGACCAGTCCCAGGCCCAATGTCATAGTGATTCTGGCCGATGATCTGGGATGTGGAGACACCAGCTTTTTGACGGATGGGTGAAGACCCCCCAGCTTGATCGCACGGCCTCGGAGGAACAGACCCTTACTGATTTCCACTCCAGTAC
>CAYZAH010000417.1:0-4587 GCA_964475805.1 uncultured Pirellulales bacterium
GGAATTCGCTTAAGGAGGACGATCCCAACCACGGCGCCGAGCGCGATGAAGGGTAGCATCATCAGGTTGACCTTCACAGACTCCGCCGTCATCAAATCCAGACTGGCGCTGAACGGGACCTTGAGCCAGTTGACAACGAAAAAGAACCAGGCCGTGGTCCCTACAAAGGCGACCTTCGGCAACCGCATCGCCAGGAGATAGATCGCCATGACGGGTCCGGCGGCATTGGCCATCATCGTTGTGACCCCTGCCATGAAGCCCAGCACGACGGCGAACCACGTTTGCGTCGGTAGCGGCTCGTCGTCGCTTTTGGTCCTCGTCCGCCAATAATTGACACCTAACATTACCAGCACGATCCCGCCGATAATCGGCTTGAGTTGCTGGTCGCTGACCCATTCCAATCCAAAGTAGCCCGCGACAATCCCCGCCAGCGCAGGCGGGAGCAGCCGAAGAACATGGCCCCACTTGGCATTGCGCCGGTGATATACGATCGCGAACAGATCCGCGAGAATCAGAATTCCGAGTAGCAGCCCAGTCGATTTGCGCGTCGGAAGGATCAGCGCCATCAAAGGCACGACTACAATCGCGACGTTGGGAATCCCGGTCTTGGAGATCCCGATCATCACCGCAGACAACGCAACCACAATCCAGCCAAACAAGTCCAAATCCAAGATTATGCCATCCTCTATCACATTTCACAGGTCTTAGGCACGAGCGCCCCACGTCGGCAATCTATCGGTTTTGGGCGTCCTTTGCAATTGACAAATGGCGGTCCGCAAGCGAAAATGGCCGGGTAGCAAATCGCGGTTCGATATAGAACAACGAATATTCAAAGGAGACTGAAAATGAACGCCAGGAAGTTTCTTTTCTACGTAGTGCCTCTGCTCCTGGGCGGGTGTGCACCCCTGTTGTCAATATGTCCGCTCTATACCAAAGAAGACATCGTTCTGGACGACAGGCTGCCAGGCACGTGGGTCGATGACGTTAACAAGCCCGAGACCACCTGGGAATTCACGCGCATCGACGAACCGGACAAGGCCTACAAATTGATCTTCGCCGATGAGGAAGGTAAGAAGGGTTCGTTCGTCGTGCACCTGCTGAAGCTGCAAAGCAAGCTCTTCCTCGACATCTGCCCGAGCGAGCTGCCCTCGGACCCGGAGGACCCGAACAAAATGGACTGGCCGTACAACTCTTTCTTCATGATCCCCGCGCACGGGTTTATGGCCGTCGATTCGATTGAGCCACAGCTTAAGCTGCGACTGGCCCTGGAATCCAAGCTCGAAGACCTGCTTAAGGAGGATCCCAAGGCGATTCGATATGCGAAGGTCGGCGACCGACTCGTTCTGACCGCGACGACGAGGGAACTCCAGGCATTTGTTCTCAAGCACGCCGATGACGAGAGCCTGTTCACCGACGAGGTCACGCTGGTCCGAAAAAGCGCCAAGACAGAAAATCCCTAACCTCCCAGAATATTCGAATCATGACTGAAAAATCCGAGTTCAGACGTTACCTGATCAACATCGACTCGATCTCCACCCAGCAGCTTTTTACCGACTGCGTCGTGATCGGCGCGGGCGTTGCGGGTCTCCGCGCCGCCATCGAAGCGAGCGAGCGCCGAAACGTCATCCTGGTCTGCAAGGGTGCGATGCGAGACAGCAATACATACAAAGCCCAGGGTGGCATCGCCTCGGTGCTCGAGGAAGGCGATACGTTCGAGTCGCACGTGGCTGACACGCTCAGCACCGGCGGCGGCATCTGCGACGAAGACGTGGTCAGGCTGGTCGTACACCAGGGCCCGGAGCTCGTCGAGCAACTGCTCCAGTGGGGCGCCGAATTCGATCTGGTCGACGGCCGGATCGCCACCACGCTCGAGGGCGGCCACAGCCACCCCCGCGTCGCCCACGCGCACGGCGACGAAACCGGACGGATCATTGCCCAGGCGCTGATAGAGAAAGTCAGGCAGACCCAAAACATACGTATCCTCGAAAATTTCTACACCATCGACCTGCTCACGACCGAGGACAACAAGTGCATGGGGATTATCGGCTGTGACGGGCGCAGAGGCCCCCAGATCATCTGGGCCGCTAACACCATCCTGGCCACCGGAGGAACGGGCCAGCTTTATCGCGAGACGACCAACCCGGAAGGCGCCACGGGTGACGGCATCGCCATGGCCTACCGCGCGGGGGCCGTGCTGCGCGATTTGGAGTTCGTCCAGTTTCACCCGACGACGCTTTACATCGCCGGAGCGACGCGGGCCTTGATTACCGAAACGCTCCGGGGCGAAGGGGCGTATCTGGTAGACAACAAGGGCCGGCGCTTTATGAAGGATTACAGCGACGCCGCCGAGCTTGCGCCGCGCGACGTGGTCAGTCGGGCCATTCTTTCTCAGATGCGCAAGACGGAATCGACCCACGTCTACCTGGACGTCCGGCACTTCGACAAGGCCTACTTTGCCAAGAGATTTCCCTTCATCAACGAGCTACTCGATAGTTTCGATATCGACATCAAGCACGATCTTATCCCCGTCCGCCCGAGCGCGCACTACATGATTGGCGGCGTCAAGACCGACGCCTCCGCCCGGACGAGCATCAAGAATCTCTATGCCTGCGGTGAAATCGCATCGACTGGATTGCACGGCGCGAATCGGCTGGGCAGCAATTCGCTGCTCGAGGGCCTGGTTTTCGGCAAAACCGCCGCACGGGCCGTTGCCCAAGGCGCGAGGGCGACCGCTGCTCACCTCAAGCACCCGCTGATAAAATATCAAATCCCGAACTCGGACCGGACCCGGCTGGACACCGAGGACGTGAGGAATTCCTTACGAGCACTGATGTGGCGAAACGTCGGCATCACACGATCGGAACAGCCGCTCATGGAAGCCCAGGAGATCATCCAATTCTGGCAGCGATACGTGATGGACAAAATCTTCGATTCGCCGGACGGCTGGGAATGTCAGAATATGCTCACGACCAGCCTTTTGATCGACCGGTCCGCGGAGATGCGCCGGGAAAGCCGGGGCGTCCACTTCAGACGAGACTTCCCCGACACGGACGACAAGACCTTCAAGAAGCATATCGAAATCACGCGATAGCGAACCGCGTGCGATTCTCAGCCGGAAGGGTAGTCGCAGGCCAACCGTTTCAACACCTTGCGTGGTGGACGTCGCTGGTTTCACCGCTTTCGCCGCGCTTGCAGAGTTTTAGCTGCCACCTCTTGTCATTTCGTCGTATAATGGTCTAATCACAACAGAAAAATCGTAAATCATAAATCAAAAGAGTGGGTCGGGCGGTCGCCGGCTCTCTTTGAGAGCCGGAGGAAAGTCCGAGCAGGACAGGGCACGGTGGTGGCTAACGGCCACCCGGGGCGACCCGCGGGAAAGTGCCACAGAAAACACACAGCCGATGTTCCCAAGGGAACAGGCAACGGTGAAAAGGTGTGGTAAGAGCGCACCGCGGCGTCGGTGACGGCGCCGGCAGGGCAAACCCCACCGCCTGCAAGACCAAGCAGTTGGCTACTCGGCCCGAGTGTCAGCGGCCGCGCGTCGCTGAAGCCAACGGGTAGGTCGCTTGCCGAAAGGCAGAGCCAACTGGCAACAGTTGGTCGAGATAAATGGCCGCCTCTCACGACCAGTGGGACACAGAACTCGGCTTATAGACCCGCTCTTTTGATTTACGATTTATGATTTGCGATTTTCGATTGGTTACTTGTGCTGCCGAGACCGATCTTCTGTTTTCCGAAGACGCCGAACCGCATGGCGACGGCAGCCGTGCTGTTTC
This sequence comes from uncultured Pirellulales bacterium, assembly GCA_964475805.1. GTDB lineage: Bacteria > Planctomycetota > Phycisphaerae > Sedimentisphaerales > Anaerobacaceae > JAFGTG01. Next base: position 3,777 of record CAYZAH010000417.1, read on the forward strand.
GCACGACCATCCAGACTTTGCCCGGGCCAAAATTGGTCTGATCAAAATCGACGCCATCGGTGGTCCCCAACCTCCGCGCCAGCACGGTCGAGGACTCCAGCTTCACCAGAATCAGATCGAGCGTCTGGCTGACCAGCATCCCGGAGACGCTGAGCGTCTTATTATCCTCGTTGGATGAATCGGCGCCGGGGCTAAACGCATCGACGTCGTTTCGCAGATTCTGTGAGATAGCCTTGAAGATCGCGATCCGCCTGGCATTCTCGGAAGGGTACGAAGCTTCGAGCACGTCTTTTCCCAGCACCGTCTGGCCGTCGAACCTCATGCCCCTGCCGGGCAGGATCGCGAGGCGCGAGGCTTGTTCATCTTCAAGAAAGAAGTACTTGCGAATAACGTTCAGCTTGAACTTGTCGAAGACCACCATGTTAAACCAAGTCCGGCGACCGTCCTCGCTCTGGCCCACCGTGGCGACGCGGTCGCCGGCCTCGACGAGGGTCTCGACGCCGCCGAGCAGCGGGCCGCGGTCGCTCTGGAACCGTTGAATCTTGGGCAGCGCATCGATAGTGAGGCTTGTGTTCAGAGTGATCTGATTGTAAGGCTCAGAAAGCTCTTTCTGGCTGAAGCGCGGCTCATGCCGTCCTCCGCCCAGCCCCGGTACCCCCGAACAGCCCGCTGCCAAAGCCGCCAGGAGAAATGAAACAAGCAAGCTCAGAGAAAACACCACAAGCCGAGAGAATCCCCGATTCACAATTTCCGATCCTCAGACTTCCTTGGAGTCGATCCACTTCATCATCTTGCGCAGCTCTCTGCCGAC
>CAYZAH010000418.1:0-78 GCA_964475805.1 uncultured Pirellulales bacterium
CCACACGGTATATCGGCCGTACTTCGTGTGCGCGTCGATCACGTGGCACGCAACGCCGTTAATCATCTCGGCTGCCGG
>CAYZAH010000418.1:88-4577 GCA_964475805.1 uncultured Pirellulales bacterium
TTGCGTGGTCCCCTTTGGGCATGGGCCATTCGTGTTCCCTGTATCCGCCCTCGGCGTTGCGAGTGACCTTGGCCGCGTTGTAGCCATGATTAGGGTCGAGCCACACGGTATATCGACCGTACTTCGTGTGCGCGTCGATCACGTGGCACGCAACGCCATTAATCATCTCGGTTGCCGGACGGATTGAAATCTGTTTTGCAGCGCGAAGCACAACATCCAGCCGCTCGTCGCTCCCGAGATATCCGTAGATGCCCGCAAATGTTTCGTGGCTGAGGACCGCCCGGTCCCGCTGTGCAGGTTGAAAAGAGGCACTGCCCTTGACGCGAGGGTTGTTGACAGCCGTTGCATGGCTGTAGAGTTTCTTGTCGGCTTCGACGCGGAGATTATAGCGCGGCGTGCTTTCGGGAAGATTCCTTTCTTTTGGATTGAAATCGCCCCACATATATCTCCGGCGATAGACGTGCGTTCCATCCGCGCGGTTGTGACCGCGTGCAAACAGCTTGCCCACCATCGCCCTGGGTTGGCCGGGCATTCTGTAGCTATAGTCAACAACTTCGTCGTACGTGTCGGTGAAGCTCTGCGTCGCGTCCAATGCCTGAGTGTATCTGGCCAGCAGCTCTGACACGGAGACGGCCTGTGAGGCGGATTGACCGCCGGCGACGGATCCAGTGCAAGCAGGGGTCGATACCCAGGCCGTGCTGGTCAGCATCATCATCAGGCACATTCTTCTTGTCTGATTCTGCATGTGCATGGTCTTCTTCCCGAACAGTCAATAGATGACCGTCCTGACTTTCGATTGAAACTGCTCGGCGTTCAGCTCGCCGCCGGCGAAGGCATCGACGTCCGCCTTCTTGGCGCGGATCGTCAGAACAGTGGCGGAGTTAGCCCCCATCTCGGCGGGACCGGCCATACCGCCCATACCCATGCCGCCATAGCCGCCCATGCCGCCCATCGCCATACCGCCGCTGAAGCTACTGCCGCTGCTGCCGCCGCCGTAGCCGCCCATCATGCCGCCCCTTCCGCTTCCAGCCGCAGCTCCGCCGAAGCCGCCGCCGTAAGCGCTGCCGCCCGCGGAGTAGCCGTAGCTGCCCATGCCGCCCATCATACCGCCCGCCGTCATACCTCCCATGGCGCCGAATCCGCGACCGGCACCGATGACCGTCAGGATCACCCACTCGTCCGGCTGCAAACCGCGAATGTTAGCCGCATGTTTGAGTGTTGCGATCAAGTCTTTCTTCAGCTCATCCACCATCCGGCGGCTTTGTTCCTCCGTCGATTCGGACGATCCCGATCGCGACCGTGCCCCCGGCTGGAACACTTCCTGCCTCGCCTGCTGCCAAGTCGGATCGGCCTGTTCATTCGGCTCGCCGACCTGCTGTGCTTGCGGTTCCGGCTGAGGCGAGAACGTGAAATTCACCTCCATCGAAAACAAGACCCCGTAACCTTGAAGATATATCGCCTCCGTCTCGCGGTTGTCCCGCCCGAAGAAATCGCCAAAGTCAGTGAAAATGCCCTGTACCCGGCGCGTCTGGCTGAACCGTTCGTCAAGGATGTGTGACATCACCTGCATATCTTCGGTGACTTCGGCAAGCTCCTCCGCCTTGATTTCGCCGCTCGGGACCACGAGGACTCTCCGGCTTGTCACGGGGCCAGTGCCCGGCTGGTAGCCCGTAGAACGTCTTGACCGCCCGCGACTGGTGCCGTACCGCTCGCCATACATGCCGTCATAGCTGGCCCGTCTTGTTTCGGACACAGTGTGGGGAACATAGTCTTGATTCGTGAAGCTCGGGCGAGCCTCATCCTTCGGCCAGTGCGTTAAGTCTATGGCGTAGCTTCGTTGCGGCGGCTGGAAGACAAAGCCTTCTTTTGTGGGCCTGACGGCGCCGGTCCAATCGCCTTGCACCGTCACAGTGTAACGGCCATTCTCGTCGGAAACGATGGGGCCACCCGGCAAGCCCTGCATCATCACGCCGGGCAGACCGACCCGGCCGGAGATAGTGCAGGTCTTCTCTTCAGTAGCGTCTTGGGCGAAGCCTGAACCTTGCATTGTCAGACCCAGGATAACCATTACGATCATTGTACGAGTGACGAGTTTCATGTTCTGTTCCTTTCATTGATGGTCTTACCAAAGCGCTCACGTCGATTCATTTCAGCACAATCCGCGTGTGTAAAAAACGACGTTTTGCACACCCCATGGTTCTAATTCTGGTCGGGACGCTGCGGCTCGTTTGTTTGAGCCGCGAGTGTCACCAGGCCGTCTCCGAATCGGGATCCCATGTAGTTCAAGGCCGCCGCCACGCGCTGGCGGTCCTTAATGCGTGCTGCTTCAACCATCCTGGCGAATTCCATAAAACGCTGGTCCGTCAGATTACCGACCGCCGTCAAGGTCTGATCGGCGAACACCCGCAGGTCGGCCGCCACCTGCTGGTGAAGCTCTTGTTTGAGCGTGTCACGATCCGCCGCCAGAGCCGACTGCACGCGGTTTTCCATCTCATCGAGCAGCTCCTGCCGGATAGACTGTTCGAGCGACGATTTCAGTGAGGTCTCCATTGCGGCTTGGAGTTCTTTGACGTCCAGCGGCTTCGGCGCCGATAGCCGCCCCGCGAGAAACCCCGCGCCGATCATAAGCACCGCCGCGACGGCCAGCTTTGCCACGAGCCCGTAGGGGCGACCCCGTGTGGTCGCCCTACCTAACGTATCCCGTACCTTTTGCTTGGCCCGCTCGATCGTCTCCGGCGTCGGCTCGACTCGCGAGAGACGTTCGAGACGCTCGTGAATTCTCTTTTCATCCATTTCAGACATTATGTATCTCCTATTGCGTAAATTGCCGGTGATTGGACCCGATGATCCGGCGAAGATCGTGCACGGCGCGAGAGCACATGGCCCGGACCTGGTGCGGCGTCCTGCCCATTTGCTCGGCGATAGCATCGTAAGATTCCTGCTGGATGTATCGCATGACAAGGGCCTCGCGCGGCGTCTTCTTCAGCCGTCCCAGCGCGCCAAGAGTCTCCTGAAGCTCTTCCGAATGGATCAGCTCCGCCAGAGGCGACTGGCTATTCGAGGCTTGCGCACCGACGCACCCGAGCCTCGAAACGGCCCGCTTATGACAGCGGCACCAGTCGAAGGCCAGATTGATCGCCGCCCGGCGGGCGTACGCCTGTCGGCTGGCGGCCTTATCGAAACCTCTCGAAGACTGGAGTTTGATGAACAATTCCTGCATCAGCTCCTCGGCAATGTCCTCGCGCAGCGTCAGCCTGGTCAAAAGCGCGAACAGCTCCGCTCCGGACTTGTCCAAAAGTTCCAAAAGCTCTTCATGCCGGGTCTTCAAAGAACCTCCCGAAGCACATACGTCATAACTTCACCATTATAGACGAACGAGCCACTCCCGCGCAGCGCCCGTTTTCAGGAGAATCTCCATATCGCCTTCCATCATCGCGCATAAAAAAGGCCGACCTATACTCGTTTTTGGCATAGATCGGCTTGCTTTTTGATAGTTGCCAACGATTTACTTCTTGATCTTGAATTCGTACCAATAGACGTGCAAATCTTTACCCGGGCACCGAAGGATGAAACCTTCCTTCGTCTTTTCATACTTGAAATCCTTACCGCTGAACGCTTCTTTGGGAAGCCCCGAAGGCAAGGCATCGGGAAGCCGGCCCGTCTTGGCGCGGCTGAGTAAAATTTCAATCGCCGCCTCAATCGCATTGGCTTGCGTTTCAATGGCCGTCTTCTGTGAAAGGAACTTGTCATAAGCCGGGAAGAAAGCTTTTACAGTCATCGATACAGGATCGTTCGGATCGAGATCATCTCTCAAATGCTTCAATTGCGAATGGGCTTGTTCGTACGGCATGGGCGTGCTCAGAATGGTTATCGCTTTGTTCATGTGCTCCGTATAGATTTGTCTGGCTCGTCTGAGAACCTGCTCGTTAGCCGCCCGGACGATCTGGTCCGCCTTCTTCTCATTGAAATTACTCAGAAAACGGGCGAGCTTTTTGATATTACCCATCCGCATCAGGTCGTTGACGAGTTCGATCTCAATCTTCAACGGCCGGACGATGGAAACGGTCACACCGCCGGAGGTTGCCAGTTCCGTTTTGAGCCATTGCAGCAGTTCCGTGTCGTCTGCGGCGCAGGCAACGACGTCTTGCATGCACCGATACTCCACGTCGCGCACCGCGATGGAGACAAGATACGAAATCACCGTATCGTCGCCAATGTGACGCGCGAATGTCCCCGTCATGAGGCATCGCTCGAGGGCACCCTTGTAGTCCCCATCTGCGGCGCGGACGCGCGCATCCGCTATCAAAACGTACGTCAAGAACCTCATCTGTGCCAACTGGGGCATCAATGCATCGAATCCTTGCGAGTAGCGCACGCCCCAGTGACACGTTGGGACTTTCACAGCCGCCTCAGCGAATTGGATAGCTCCCGCGCACCTATTGATATCCTCCCGAACCTGATCATCCGGCGTCGTCTCGCCCAAGGCCAC
>CAYZAH010000419.1:0-4555 GCA_964475805.1 uncultured Pirellulales bacterium
CTGCGGAGGACTACCTCTACGTAGATGCAATGGGTCTGGATAACGAACCCGGCTTACAAGCTGACGGGTATGGCCGGCATTGGCGATATGGCGTAGGAGTTGTGGAGGGAGATTCGGACAACAGCCAGAAGGATTTCTATGGGGCCTTTTCCTTGAAATTCGGAGGGCTGGGATACGACGGTTCCGGAGGAAAATCCGAGGCGGGCGGGGTCGGCACCTCCCCGTCCGGATACTGGCGGGATGATTCGGTTCAGGTCGGATTTTTCACCTACAGGAGCTATATCGATGAGAATGCTTACAGATTTGATCGGATCGGAGGGGATGTGCGTGTCAATTACAAGGACCTTTCTATGGCCGGCGGATATATAACGGGCGAGAATCACGAGACCCATGAGCAGACGGATGTCTGGTTTGCCGAAGCGCAGTATTTTGTTTTTCCGTGGATGGTGCCGTACCTCAGGTATGAGAACCTTACCGTGAAACATGAGGCGGATGGGGATGTGGCGAGATTTATCGTGGGTTCGGCTATGCTCGTCCGGGCCAATATCAAAGTCAATTTGGAAGGGAGGTTCTATACGACCAATGAGCCTGCCAAAGCCGCTGGAGGCAAGGTAAGGGATGACAATCAGATCGCCCTGGTATTGGATTGGGCGTTTTAATGAAGGCCGTCCGTCCGGAACGGTCGGCCGGCACCCCAGAATTGGAAACAAGACGACCGTGACCAGAGTTTCTGAAAAAAAACGGATTTTCGAGTTAAGAATAAAAGGAGGAATATGATATGATAAGGTCATTGAAAAAATGGTTCGTTTTCGGATTGTTCTGCGGGGTTGCCCTGCTCGTTTTCTCGCCCCCTTTTACCCACCGGGTGCCGCAGGCCAAAGCCATGGAACAGGGGGACACGATCAAGGGGGTGGTGCATTCCCCCTGGCTCAGACGCTACCTGGCCCTGGTCTACATTGACCATGTGAACGGAGAGTTTCCGCCTCCCAAAGAAAATCCCCACATGAGTCAGAAAGGGATGACCTTCCAGCCTCATATCCTGCCGGTCCTGAAAGGCAGCACGGTGGACTTCACCAATGACGATACCGTGGCCCACAATGTGTTTGCGCCCCCCGGCTCTGCGACATCTTTCAACCTCGGAATATACGGTACAGGCGTCAAGAAGACCCAGCTTTTTGACAATCTTGGAGAGGTTCCCCTCCTTTGCAGTGTCCATCCGGAGATGAGCGCCTTTGTGCTCGTTTTACAGAATCCCTATTATGCTCTGACTGACAATAAAGGTAATTTCGAAATCAAAGATGTGCCGCCGGGGACCTATCAGTTGAAAGTCTGGGACGAAAAACTCAAGGAAGCCTCCCAGCAGGTGACGGTGGAGGCGGGAAAAACCACCACCCTGGAATTCAAGGGGCTGACCGAGAGATAGCAACGGCAAGAGAAATATTTTATCCGGGAGGTGTTTCTCAAGATGACCGCAAAAAGCCCAACATTATCGGCGTTGGTCATTTCTCTGGTCTGCCTGTTTTCTTTTCCGTGTCTCGCAGACGAAATCGTGTTTCAGGATCAGAAGGGTCTGCAGACCGGCGTCGTCTTGGCAGAGGACGACCAGAGCGTGACGATCCGATTTTCTAGGGACGCCATAAAGTCCATCACCAGGAGCCGGAAAGGGCCTTCAACGCCTCTCACAGACAAGGTCATCTGGGAAGAAGGGAAGGATTACCTCATACTGAAGATTCCGCGGAGCAGCATCCGGGTCATCCCACAGGAGACCCGGGCAGGGACGGCGGCGGAGAAACAGGAACCATCACTCTCCGCTCTCTCCCGGGGAAATGAAAACGCGGTCCGGTCCGAAGCACCACCCGAGACTACCACAAAAGCCGGGAGTGAACAGACCTCCGGTTCGCCAACGAATAGGGATACCCTCCAGAAGCTGCTGCGGGAAGAGACGGGCAGCGTGGAAGGGGTGATCCTCTGGCAGGGGAAACCGCTGGAAAACAGAGAGGTGAAGATCGTTCTCGAAAGATACACGGGATTTTCCTTGGCAGCCCTCAAGAAGTGGTTTACGGCGGGCAAAGAAAAATCCTCGCAAGGTGAAATAATCCTGGAGACACGGACGGATTCCCATGGACATTATGTTTTTCACGAGGCCCCCCCGGGCTATTATCGGCTGTACTGGATGCCGGATAAGAATAGCGATTGGATCCGTCGACTTCGGGAGAAACCCGACATTGAGGTCACTACGGGAAATCTGACCGTCGAGAATGTCCCGGAGAAAAAGAAATAGGGAAAGGATGCCGCGCGATGGAACCTGATCAGGGAAAATACAGTCTCATCAAAGAAATGTTTATTGTCTTCATCCTCGGAGGTTCTCTGGGCCTGGTGCTGCTGATAATCGCCGAATTGATCGCCCGGTACGTGAAGGGGGCATGAGACGGGCCGAGAGAAATCAAGAGGAAGACAGGGGATTTACGGAGAAACCGACGAATGTCGAAGCCCCTTTTTCAAGCTTTTCTTCCGATAAGGAGATGATGCATTGACTGGAAATCGATTCACAAGACGGGATTTTCTGAATCAAGTTGGCTGGCTTGCCACCTTTGGGGCCTTCGGAGGGCTGACGGTCGCCTCCGCACGCTATATGATTCCCAACGTCCTCTATGAACCCTCGAAGGAATTCAAAATCGGAAGGATAGACACTTATCCGGAGGGTGTGGACTTTCTTTCCGATAAAAGACTCTTCGTGGTGCGCGAACAAAATGTCATCAAGGTGGTGTCCGCCGTTTGCACCCATCTGGGGTGCACAGTTCAGTGGGTAGCCGAAAGGGACCGGTGGGAATGCCCCTGTCATGGGAGCGTTTTCGACCGGAAAGGCGTGGCGATCAGGGGGCCGGCCCGCAGGTCGCTCCTCTGGTATGAGGTGACTCTCACACCCGACGGCAGGCTCTTTGTCGATGAGCGGAAGATCGTGCCCTTCACGAAGACGCTTGCCGTCAAGATATAGCAGGTGACTCCCGGCAACCTGCCGGGGTTGCAACACACCCTCCGATTCAGGGAATCGATGCCATGAAAAGCAAAGTGAAGGATATTCTGTTCGGGAACCCCATCTGGAAATCCATTGTCAGGGAAGAGATCCGTCCCGGTGAATGGCTCCAGACAAAGACATTGGGATTGGGTCTGATCAACGCGACTCTCTTTGTGATTCTGACCCTGACGGGCATTCTTCTGATGTTTTACTATATTCCCGACACGGGAAAGGCCTACCAGTCCGTCAAGGATCTCGAGTATGTCGTCAGCTTCGGCATGATCATCCGCAACATGCACCGGTGGGCTGCTTATCTGATGATCCTATCTGTGTTTCTCCATTTCAGCAGGGTCTTCTTTATGGCCGAGTACCACAAGCCCCGGCAATTCAACTGGGTGATCGGCATGCTGATGTTCCTCTGCGTCCTGGCCATGGGCAATACCGGATACCTCCTGCCATGGGACCAAAAGGCCTATTGGGGGATGACGATTCTGTCCAATGTCATTTCCGCGGTGCCGGTTATTGGTGAGCAGCTCAAGTATCTGGTACTGGGAGGGACCGAAGTGGGCCAGAACGTCCTGAGTCGTTCATTTGACATGCACGTCAAGGTGCTCCCGCTGGTCCTGGGCCTCCTGATGTGCATTCATTTCTGGAAGATTCGAAGAGACGACAGCCTGGCCGAACCGCTTCCCCCTGAAGCACCCACGGCCCCGGCTGTGGGCTGGTCGGATATCATCAAGCGTGAATTGAGCAAATGCCTGCTGATCCTGGCGATCGTCATGGCGATGTCTCTGTTGATCAACGCCCCGCTGGAGGAGATAGCCACCCCCTCGGTAACGCCCAATCCGGCCAAGGCGCCCTGGTTTTTTCTGGATCTCCAGGAGATGCTGTCGTGGGGCCCCCCCTTCTGGTGGGCGATGGTGGTGCCGAACATCACCGTCCTCCTGCTCATTCTGGTCCCCTATTTGGATCCCGGGCGCACAGGGAGCGGCCGGTGGTTTCATCCCAGCCGGCGCATCCAGAATATCCTGTTTACCGCGTTCGTCACGGTCTTGTTCGGTCTCATCGTCATCGGGAAATTCATGCGGGGGCCGGGCTGGGTCTTTTATTGGCCATGGCAACCCTGGCCCTCCCCCTGAACAATGAGCCTTTGAGATGGAGCAGAGGTTGATATGAAAGACCTATTCCAAAAAGTATTTCCACTGTTGGCCGTGGCGGTTCTTCTCCTGTTCGCGGGGCAAGTCTGGAAAGATTACAACCGCCCGTACCTCAAGTATCAAAAGGAATTCAAAAAGCTCCTGGTCCAGAAGAGAGGCAAGGACGGGAAGCCGGTTGATTTTCGATTCGGCTTGCGGCAGCGGTGGATCCCGGCGCTCGACCGGGTTGACCGGTGTGAAACCTGTCATCTCGGGGTGGATGATCCCCGCTTTCAGGATGCGGCGCAACCCTACAAGGCCCATCCGCATGCGGACCGGCACTCATTTGAGAAATTCGGCTGCACGGTCTGCCATAGCGGCCAGGGCATGGCAACGCCCCTTC
>CAYZAH010000420.1:0-4534 GCA_964475805.1 uncultured Pirellulales bacterium
ATCGAGGTCGTGAAACTCTTTGATAAGCCCACCTCCTCGCCCGCGAATCCCCGCGACGCCTACGCGAATAGCGTCGTTTGCCCCTCGGACCCTGGAGAACGGCATAGCGAATATCGCACCCGCTGCGGCGGTGCTCTTCACAAAATCTCTTCGTGTCAAACGCTTCATATCATCCCTTTCGTCTTGAACCGACACCTATCTTACCAAGTATCCCGGTATCCGTCACAGGAAGTTGTGATTCCTTCCCGAAAAACGTCGTGACAAGATTTGCCCAAACCGGCTTCAATTCCTTTCTCACCACGGAGAGAATTTGATATGATCGCGGGACCACCTCGGCGTCGCCGCCGGGGAGTCTATTGGAAAAGACTATCGCCAAGCGATGTGAGACTGAATGCAGAGGTGAAAATGAAAGTCAGGTCATGGATCATCTCAATTGCGTTATGCGTTGCCCTCGTTACCTCTGGAGGCTCGAACGCATCGGGGCGTGAGATTCACGTGGCGAAATCCGGAAGTGATTCCGCTCCCGGCGACCAGGTGAATCCATATCTGACCATCGGCAAAGCGGCGTCTATCGCCCAACCGGGAGATACCGTGATAGTCCACGCGGGCACGTATCGCGAGTGGGTCAAGCCAACCCGGGGCGGGATCGGCGAGGACAGGCGCATCACCTACCGTGCCGCACCTGGCGAGAAGGTCGTCATCAAAGGTTCCGAGCGCATTATTTCCTGGACCCGCGAGAACGATGGCGTCTGGAAGGTCGAACTGCCCAACACGTTCTTTGGCGACTACAATCCCTACGCCCTGAAGGTCTCCGGCGGCTGGCTGAATTACGGCCAGTGGCATCATCGGGGGGACGTCTATCTCAACGGAGAGGCGCTCTATGAAAAACAGACCGCCGAGGAGGTCAGCCGGGTGGAGCAAAGCTGGTACTGCCAGGCAGACGAGAAAGTGACAACGATCCGGGCGAACTTCGGCAACGCCAATCCCAACACGGAATTGACCGAGATTAACGTTCGTGAATGTATCTTCATGCCGGGGGTAACCGGGCTGAAGTATATCACTGTCGATGGCTTTGAGTTCATGCACGCGGCGGCAAACTGGGCCCCGCCCGGCCTGGAACTGCAAACCGGCGCCATCGGCCCGCGCATGGGCAAGCGCTGGATTATCCAGAACTGCACTATCATTAACGCCCGTTGCGTCGGCATTATCTTAGGTCACGCACCCGGCGTGGATTACAGTGACATCAACGCTTTCGGGGACCACATCATCCGCAACAATATCATCCGGCGTTGTGGCCAGGCGGGCATCGCCGGCCAGAAGGGCGCGACGCGTTCGGTTATCTCAGGCAATCTTATCGAGGACACAAATTATCGCCGGGAGTTCGGCGGCTGGGAAACCGCCGCGATCAAGTTTCACAACAGTGTCGACACCGTCATCAGTGGCAATTTGATCCGAGGCGTGTTTCGACAGACGCAGGGCGCGTTCGGGATCTGGATGGACTTCGGCAACCAGGGCACTCGCATTAGCCGCAACATTATCTACAACACTGAGGCCGAGACCGTCTTCCTTGAGATGGATCACGGTCCCACGCTCGTTGACAATAATGTGCTCATCGGAAAGCCGGTCCGCAGTAATTCCGAGGCGACGGTGTTCGCGCACAATTTGTTTGTCGATTGCGGCTACGTGTACAGTCCCGACACGAGACGACGCTCAGGGTATTTCAAGCCACACACAACGGAAACGGTGGGGCGCAAATCGGGCACGGCCCGCGACGATAGGTGGTTCAACAACGTCTTCATTCGGCGGGGACTCGACAAGGTCAAGAACGCGCCGGGCTATGCATCGGACTACAATGTCTTCCTCGAAGGCGCCGGCAAGAGCACTTTCGGCGACGAACACAGCGTCGTTGATCCCTTTGCCACGGGGCTGAACGCGACGGACCGTCCGCTAGGAGCGACGATCAGGTTCGCCGTCAACGACGCGCCGTTTCGCGTGCGAGGGCCGTGGGTGAACGCCGATTTGGTCGGCGTCTTCTCGACCGTCGGACAGACCATCGAGGACCGTGACGGCCATCCCATCACGGTCGATGCCGACGTCAACGGCCAGAAATTCGCAAGACCGATCGCCGGGCCGCTGGCAACGTTGAAGCGGGGAGAAAACGCAATTTCCTGGACCTCTCACAAGGTTGAGTGACTCAATCCGACCGATTCTCGATGCTTGACGACCCGAGAATCTAGGATCGAGTATCGAGTATCAGGCATTTTAGGAGCAAATATGACTTTCTTGGGTTTGGATTACGCGATTTGGATCGTCTTGGCGGTTTACTTTGCCGGGATGCTCCTGATGGGCTGGTGGAGCAAACGCGGCGCGCACAGCCAGGAGGGCTACCTGCTGGGCAACCGGCAGTTCGGTGTGCCGATGATGGTGATGCACGCCTTCGGGGCCGGCACACATCCGGGGAACGTCGCGGGCGTGATGAGCGCGGCCGTCGTCAGTGGGGCCTCCAGCATCTGGGTCTCGTGGATGTGGCTGTTCGGAACGCCCTTCTACTGGCTCATCGCGCCGGTGGTTCGACGTATGCGGTGTCTGACGATGGCCGACTATTTCGAGCAGCGCTTCAGCAGGCCCGCCAGCGTGCTTTACATCATCGTTGCCGCGGTCGGTATGATCGTCTTTCTGTCGGGCGTACTGCTGGCGACAACCCGAACGGTTCAGGGCATGATGGGCAAGTCCGCCACGGTGGATAGCGAAGCGTGGTTCTTCGGCATCCTGCTGGTCAGCACGGCGGTCTTCCTCATTTACAGCTACTGGGGCGGGATCATCGCGGCTATCCGCACCGACATGATTCAGGGCCTGATGATTATCGCCTTGTCATTCATTGCGATCCCGGCGGCGCTTCGCATGGAGCAAGTGGGCGGGCTGTCAGGAATGCGGGCGACGCTGGCCGCACAGAGCGGCGACCTGCTGAGCCTCTTCGATCCGAAGGGCTTTAGCCTGCTCACAGTGCTCTTGTTGAGCATCAACGCGCCGCTGACCGCCCTGGCGTTTCCGCACCTGATGAGCGTCTGCGGCGCGGGGCGGACCGAATGGGAAGGACGGGTCGGCTTCACCTACGGCAACATCCTCAAGCGCGTCTGCACCATAGGCTGGAGCATACTCGGCCTGGCCTGGTTAGCATATCTGCTGAACACTCACTCGGTGATACAGCAAGACGCCGCGTTCGGTAATGCGATCCGCGGGCTGCTGCCGCCCGTGCTTCAAGGCGTGATGTTGGCGTGCGTGATGGCGGCAGCCATGTCGTCCGGCGACGCCGTCCAGGTCACGGTAGCCGGGCTGTTCAGCCAGAATATCTACCGCGCCTTTGTCAATCCGAAGGCCAGCGAAAAGCAACTGGTGCGCGTGACTCGAATCATCGGGGTTTGCATCGCATTATTGTCCCTGGTGGGAGCGATTTTGATGCGAGCGAGTCTCGTCAAAACGATACTCGATTTCTTCAATATCCTGAGCCTCGTCGGCATCTCGACCGCGATGGGCTTGCTGTGGCGGCGAATGAACACCGCCGGAATGATTTGCAGCACCATCCTCGCCTCGGCCAGCTACATCCTGACGCGATATGTTTGCGAGTGCACACGTGACATCACGATCGGCGTGCCGATCGTCGTCGGCGTAGCGGCTGGCGTGGTCGCGAGTCTTCTGACGAAGCCGCCGAAAGCCGAGACCCTCGACAAATTCTTCAAGAAGATATACGTGCCCATCGGAGACGAGAAGGCGCTTGATGTGCCGTTCGACGAAGCCGTGCCGCCCTCGAAGCGCTGGTTCACCCGCGGTGGGCTTTTCATCGTCAAGCCGTCGCGCCAGTCGTGGGTGGGTTTCGTCGTCACGCTCGGAATCTGCGTGCTTTGCGTATTGGTGATGTTGGCGATACTCAAATAGAGAGGCAATGGGATGACGAGAACAATCGGCCTCGTCGGTATCGGCCTCGTTGGCACCGCGTTGGCGGAATCGCTGCTCGAAGCGGCCATCGAAGTCGTCGGTTTCGATGTCGACTCAGAAAGATGCACCGAACTTCAGAAACTCGGTGGAAGGCTCGTGGGCACCCCGGCCGAGGTCGCCGGTCAGGTCGAGCACGTTGTCCTTTCGCTTCCCGATACAGATGTCGTGCGGCAAGTCGTGGAAGGCCCCAAGGGGATTGTGGAAGCGGAGCCTTTGCCAAAATACATCATCGACACGACCACCGGCGATCCCGAACAGACCATAATGCTCGCCGAACGGCTGCGACGACGGGGCATCTGTATGCTGGATTCGACCATCTCCGGTTCAAGCCGGCAGGTCAAGGACCGTGCAGCCGTCTTCATGGTGGGAGGGGACAAGGCCGCATTCGAGAAGTGCGAGGACGTCTTCACAGTGCTGAGCGAGAAGGTCTTCTACGTCGGCCCATCCGGCCACGGTTCCAAGGCGAAGCTCGCAAGCAACCTGATCCTCGGTCTCAACCGCCTGGTGCTGGCCGAAGGGCTGGTCTTCGCCGAGGAACTCG